>JALOLW010000488.1 GCA_025455795.1 Spirosomataceae bacterium | reverse complement strand
GGATGGTGTATTTCTAGCCATCAATTTTGACGATTTTATCGATGGAGTCATTGCGAACCCTATAAATGTTGACGAAAATAAAGCATTGATTACATCCGGAACAACTCTTGCTTGGACCGGAGTACTCAATACAAATCGTTTAACAGCATCAAGCAATAACTGTACATCATGGAGTACAACAGCAGGAAGCGGCGTCGTTGGATGGATAAATTCAACATCCTTTGCTTTTAGTAACGGCACCGTTCCTTGTTCCACTGGCCCTGCGAGGCTTTATTGCTTCGGACCGATTTGAGTTTGTTGTATTAAATCTCAAGTCGCATTGCGGGAGCGAGTTTTTCCAACGCTTGTTCCACATCATCTAAATACGGCATGGATGGTTGCGCCCCCTCTTTGAACGTTGATAATGTTCCCGCAAAAAAGAACGCCGATAACGATTGTCGCTATCGGCGTTCTTTTTTGTGAGCTCTACAATCACTGCTTCAACGCTGCGTAATGCTTGAAAAATAGCGGTAAGGTTTCGATGCCTTTGTAAAAATTGAACAAT
This sequence comes from Spirosomataceae bacterium, assembly GCA_025455795.1. Lineage (GTDB taxonomy): Bacteria > Bacteroidota > Bacteroidia > Cytophagales > Spirosomataceae > Runella. Next base: position 2,505 of record JALOLW010000488.1, on the reverse strand, counting down.
CCATAGCTTTCATTGGGAGAATGTAGCGCGTCTATATCCAGTCCAAATCCCATCAAAATAGACTTTAAGCCGAGTTCTTGCTCAAACAACGCCACAATCGGAATACTGCCTCCACCGCGCGTGGGAACGGGCTTTTTGCCACCCCAAGCCTCTTCCATGGCGAGTTCGGCGGCGCGGTATTCGAGCGAATCCGTCGGTGTGACGTAGGGCAGACCGCCGTGGTGTGGCTTCACCACTACCTTGACCGACGGCGGAGCAATGGCCAAAAAGTGCTGCGTAAAAAGTGCTAAAATATCTTCGTGGTGCTGGTTGGGGACCAATCGCATACTGATTTTGGCGTAGGCTTTGGAGGGCAAAACCGTCTTGGCACCTTCACCCGTGTAGCCGCCCCAGATGCCATTGACATCAAGCGTAGGGCGAATGCCCGTGCGCTCTACGGTGGTGTAGCCTGCTTCTCCCTCAATATCGTCAATGTCCAAGTCACGTTTGTATTCTTCCAAATCAAACGGGGCTTCGTTCATGGCTTTGCGTTCGGCGGCACTGAGTTCGAGCACTTTGTCATAAAAGCCGGGAATCGTGATGTGGTTGTTTTGGTCTTTGAGTGAGGCAATCATCTCACACAGCACGTTGATAGGATTGGCTACTGCGCCACCATAGACACCCGAGTGCAGGTCGCGGTTGGCCCCCGTGACTTCTACCTCCAAGTAGGTCAGTCCACGCAAGCCCGACTCGATAGAGGGGGTATCGTTGGCAATGATGCTCGTATCAGAAATCAAAATCACGTCGGCTTTGAGTTTTTCTTTATTGTCACGGACAAAAAGACCCAAGTTGGGCGAACCCACTTCTTCCTCGCCCTCAATCATGATTTTGACGTTGCAGGTGAGTGTGTTGGTCGCTACCATCGTTTCGAGGGCTTTGATGTGCATAAAAAACTGCCCTTTGTCGTCGCAAGCACCACGGGCGTAGATGCGGTCGTTTTTGATGACAGGCTCAAACGGTGGTGAGTGCCAGAGTTCGTAGGGGTCGGCGGGTTGTACGTCGTAGTGACCATAGACCAGTACGGTGGGGAGCGCGGGGTCAATGAGTTTTTCACCATAGACAATAGGATGCCCCGCTGTTTCGTGGATTTCGGCGAGGTCTGCCCCCGCTTTGAGGAGTGCATCGCGCACGGCTTCGGCGCAATGGCGCACGTCATCTTTAAACTTTGCGTCGGCACTGACCGACGGAATGCGCAGTAAGTCAAGGAGTTCGTTGAGGAATCTATCTTTGTTGGCTTCGAGAAAAGTGTTCATTGATTTTTGATGTTGGATTGAGATGCCCAAAATTAAGGGAAAAATGCCATTTCACAGCGCAATCACTTCGCCTACGTCGGCCAGATAAATGAGCGATTGGTTTTCGGGGCGTTTTTGGAGGGTCTTTAGGCTGCGGTAGGGGTCGCCGAGGGGTTCGTCGGAGAGGTCAAAAGTACCATAGTGCATGGGAATAAACTTTTTGGCGCCCATCGTCTGGGCGGCTTTGACGGCGTCGGCGGGGCTTTGGTGGCTGGCGGCCATAAACCACTCGGGCTTGTACGCGCCCACACCAATGAGCGCGACATCCACGCCGCCAAAGTATTTCTTGAAGTCGGCATAATGAGGGCCATACCCCGAATCGGACCCGAAATAGAGACTTTTGCCGTTGGCACGAATCAAATACGCGCCCCAGAGGGTGCGATTGGTGTCGTTGAGCAGTCGCCTGCTCCAATGCTGGGCAGGAAGATAAATCACTTCAATTTGGCTCGTATCAGTGCGGTATTGCTGGTACCAGCCCGCCGCCTGAATCTCCGTGCTTTGGGTCCATTTGTGGAGCAAAGTGTCGAGCTTTAGCCCCGTCAAATAAGTGGCTTTTGGGTTTTGGGCAGCGAGTGTTTTGAGGCTTTTTTCGTCGCAATGGTCACGGTGGTCGTGCGAGACGAGGATGTAGTCCAAGTTTTTGAGGTCAGATACCGCCACGGGGAGGTCAGAAAACCGCTTCATTAAAAAAGAAGGGCTTTCAAAAACGGGGTCGGTGAGTAACGTGACGCCGTTGAGCCTGATAAAAAATGTAGCGTGACCCAGCCACACGACGCAATCCTCTTTTGAACGCAGAAAACGGTCGTCTTTCAGAACGGTGAGTCGGAATGTGTCGGTTTTTTTTTCGGCTTTTTGGGGATTGGTTTGGGTTTGCCACCGCCACAAATCCCCGAAAGTCGGAAGTGGCTGAAGGTTTTGGTTGAGAAAATGCCCATCGGGATTGACGGGATTGCCCATCCAGTCGTCAATGACCGTCTTGAAATTGGGATTATAGTGATAACCAGCCAGTTTCCATTTGAAGTTTTCGTACATAAAGCGATAAAATAAACCACCCAAACAGGTTATAAAAAAAAACGAAATAAGTGTTTTGCGGTGCATTGAGCATGAATGAAATAGGGCGTAAAAGTAACAGTTGGTGGGGGAGAAAACAAACGGCGTGGGGCTGGTGCGTTGC
>JALOLW010000487.1 GCA_025455795.1 Spirosomataceae bacterium | reverse complement strand
CGCGTATTCCACAAAATAACCCGTGGCACCCGAAGCTGAAATCTGCGCGATGATGTACAAAATCACGTCTTTGGGCATCACGGCTTTGCCCAATGTACCATTGATGACGATACGCATTTTCTTAGGTTTGGGCTGCATGATACACTGCGAAGCCAGTACCATTTCCACCTCCGATGTACCGATGCCAAACGCTATCGCGCCAAACGCCCCGTGCGTAGAAGTGTGTGAGTCGCCGCATACGATGGTCATGCCTGGGAGGGTAATGCCGTTTTCTGGCCCTACAACGTGCACAATACCGTTTTTGTGGTGACCCAAACCCCAGTGCGAAATGCCGTACTTGGCGGTGTTTGACTCCAACGCTTTTAACTGATTGGCCGAAAGTGGGTCGGCCACGGGCAGGTGTTGGTTGATGGTCGGCGTGTTGTGGTCGGCAGTGGCAAAGGTGCGTTCAGGAAACATGACGCTCGCGCCTCTGCTTTCTAAACCCAAAAACGCCACAGGGCTGGTGACTTCGTGGATGAAGTGGCGGTCAATGAAAAACACATCGGGGCCGTCTTCAATCTGGCGGACAACGTGCGAATCCCACACTTTGTCAAATAGAGATGTTGGTGACATATTATTTATAAAATGATTTTTTCAACAAATGTTGTGCAGGTAAGTAGTATTGAGAAAATAGTATTGTGTATTGAGTATTAAATAATATGCTCATTTTCAGTGCTTTACTTTTGTATTTTTTGTCTCAATACTGTAAACTAAATACGCTGTACTACTTATAAAGTTGCAAAATACAGGAAATCATTGGTCATAGAGATAACGCTCTACGCTCAAAAAATAGCGTATTTGGTTTTTGGAGAATAAAAAACCAAAAAAGCGTTTTTCAAAAAATGCTATATTCCCAAATTAGACACCACACGGACAGTCTCGCCGAATTTCTATCGCACGGGTGATGCGGCGGATAATAGGTTAGAGCAGCACAATGTCGCTGGCATTGGCTACCTCAAAGTTTTGAGTTTTAAGATTTTGGGCTATGATTTCCGAAGATTCGCGGGCCTTGGCTACCGCAATAGAGTTATGGGCTTTGTCTATGATTTCGACCACCTCGCCCGCTTCAAAATCGCCTTCAAGGGCGCACACCCCCACGGCCAAAAGGCTTTTGCGGCTGTGCAGGGCTTTGGCGGCGCCATCGTCTATGGTGAGCGTGCCTACTACCAAACTCCCGCTCCCGAGCCAGCGATTGCGGGCCGAAAGATTGGCTTCTTGCGGCAAAAACACCGTCCCGATTTCTTCGCGGTAAGCGCGCAAGATGCCGTCGGGTTCGTTCAAGCCAAAAATCACCGTGCGGATGCCCATGCGCGTGGCGAGTTTGGCAAAGGTCAGCTTGGAGGTCATACCCCCCAAACCTACACTCGACTTGTCGGTGCGGACGTACTGAAACACATCGCTGATGCGCGTCACACGCCTGATAATCTGACTGTTGCTATCCAAAAGCCCCCCGACCGACGTGCAGAGCATCAAGGCATCGGCTCCAAAACCCACGGCGAGGAGTGTGGCGAGTTCGTCGTTGTCCGAAAACTTCAACTCACGGCTACTCACCACGTCGTTTTCATTCACAATAGGTATAATGCCATTGTGCCAAAGCTCCTGAAACGTCTCTTTCATCTGCAAAAACTGGTCGCGGTTGGCAAAATGTCCCCGCTCGCACAGACTTTGTGCCACGGCGATTTCGTAGGGTGCAAAAAACTGCGCGTACTTGTTGAGCAGCAGCAAGTTGCCCACGGCGGCGGCGGCTTTGCGTTGGGTGATTTCGCCCGTGTAGTGTTGGATGTACTGCTTGCCCGCTGCCACCGCCCCCGACGATACAATGACCACGTAAAAATCGGTATGAAGTTGCGCCACTTGCCGCGCTACCTCCACCAAAGCCAACTGGTTCAACTCACCGTTGGCTTTGGTGATAGACGCACTCCCAAACTTGATGATGAGGATAGGTTTTGACATGATGGAAGTACTTTCGGAAAGTTGAAAACTTTCCGAAAGTTGTTTTAGTACGTATGCGGCAACACGGGGTTGATTTGCTCATGCCACGGCAAGCCGTGCTGATTGAGCAAATCCATGAACGGGTCGGGGTTGAGTTCTTCGCAGTTCCACACGCCCGGCTTCATCCACTCGTCGTTGGTAAGCATGAGCATGGCCCCAATCATGGCGGGTACGCCCGTGGTGTAGCTCACGGCCTGGGCGCGTACTTCGCGCCAGCACTCGGCGTGGTCGCAGTTGTTCCAGACGTAGTAAGTTTTGTCTTGGCCGTCTTTCACCCCCTTGATTTGGCAACCGATGGAGGTTTGGCCCGTATAATTTTCTCCCAACGAATCTGGCGGAGGCAACACAGCCTTCAAAAACTCCAACGGCACGATGTCCATTCCCTGAAACTTAATGGGCGCGATGCTCGTCATGCCCACGTTTTGGAGTACTTCCAAGTGTGTCAGGTACGCCTGCCCGAAAGTCATCCAGAAGCGGGCGCGTTTGAGCGTCGGGAAGTTTTTGACCAACGACTCCAATTCTTCGTGGTACAATACGTAACTTTCTTTGGGGCCAATGCCCGGGTAATCAATCGGTTGATGAATACTCATGGCGGGGATTTCGACCCATTGGCCGTTTTCCCAGTAGCGACCCGGCTGCGTGATTTCGCGGATATTGATTTCGGGGTTGAAGTTGGTGGCAAATGCCTTGCCGTGGTTGCCCGCGTTACAGTCCACGATGTCTAAGTAGTGCATTTCGTCAAACTGATGCTTGGCGGCGTAGGCCGTGAACACTTGCGTCACGCCGGGGTCGAAGCCGCAGCCGAGCAGGGCCATCAAGCCAGCTTCTTTGAAACGCTCTTGGTACGCCCACTGCCAGCTATACTCAAACTTAGCCACGTCTTTGGGTTCGTAGTTGGCGGTATCGAGATAATGCACCCCCGTGGCCAAACACGCCTCCATGATCGTCAAATCTTGGTAAGGCAGGGCTACGTTGATGAGCATTTTGGGCTGAAACTGTTTGATGAGTTTGACGGTTTC
>JALOLW010000076.1 GCA_025455795.1 Spirosomataceae bacterium | reverse complement strand
GCTATTTCAGCAGTTCATCCACTGAAATTTGAAAGTCTTCTATCACAGGGGCTGCCGAGCAAATGTCGCTATCGGTACATACTTTCACCGATTTGAACGAAGTATAAACTTCGACTACTTCCTCGTCGGGCATAATGACCCAAACGACTTGGACACCGTGACGAAAGTATTCTTTGAGTTTCTTTTTAAGGTCATTGTATTGGTCGTGGGTAGAAACCACCTCAATACAAAATGAAGGAATCGGATCTTCCTCATCATTGGCATTGATTTGCTCATCGGTAAAATACGCAATATCAGGGCGACGTAACTGAATCGCCGAAAGCATCACGTCTTGTTCACAAATGAGTTCGCCTCCTTGCTGGTGCGCGGCGGTGGTCAAAAACAACCGATTAAGAATTTTAATAATTTTGAGATGCTTACGTTTCATTTGTTCAAATTTGATAATCTTACCATCGTTCCACTCATATTTTGAGCCATCGTTGGGTTCCCAGTTTTCAAATTCTTCGAGGGTAGTAGGAAACGTAGGATGTGGAGCAGTCGTCACCATAGCCGTACATGATTGATTGATTTGACAAATTTACAAATAAACCCCAAAACTCACTTTTTGATTTGCCAAATTCCTTATATTTGCATTTGTCAATCGCACCCTTTTGATTGACGTACCCCATTTGTGATTTACTGTCTGTGTAGTACCGTCTTAGAATTGCTGAGACCGCTACTATTTTTTTGACTTTTTCGTTATCAACAGCAGACCAGACAGTAACCTACAAACCATACACAAATGGCCCGTAATGTAATCCCCGACCAGCAGCCTCCTAAGCGTGAGCGTAACAGCACCGCCAAAACTTCGACCGACAAAGCGCAAACCAAAATCCCTTTTGGCAAAGGTAAATCAGACCCCCGAAATCAGCAATTTTGGGGGTGGACACTCGTGCTACTGGCGTTTTATATGCTGGGGGCTTTTGTGTGGTACTTGTTCACGGGTGCTGCCGACCAAAGCGTTGTGGACTCTGCCCTCACCACCAAACTGCGCGTGTCAGAGCAACAGACTCGCAACGGCATGGGCTTTTTTGGATTGATCATTTCTCATTTTTTCATCTTTCGGTGGTTTGGTTTGGGTGCCTTAGGTCTTCCCTTTTTGTTGTTTCTGATAGGATTCAAAATTGCCCGTACAAGAGAATTATTACCCCTACAACGCACCACTACGCTTATTCTATTTTACATGGTGTGGTTGAGCCTGTTTTTTGGATTTTTTGTGTTTCAAACCGACACCGCCAACACCATGAGCTACCTCTGCGGTGGCCTTGGCTACGAGCTAAACGTCGTGCTTGACCATTACATTGGCTGGGGTGGTCTGTTGGTTATTTTGGCGATTTTGGGCGGATTTTTGATGTACTTCCACAACATCAACTCCTTTGATGAACTCGCCAACCAAGTCGAAAAAATCAACCGTAAACGTCCTAAAAGGATTGATATTGAGGTAGTTTCTGAAGATGAAAAATACCAAGCCGAACAAGAAAACGAGGACGACGATGAGGAAGAAGAAATAAAAATAGGAGACTCGCTGCTCGACGGCCAAACCCTCGAAATCAACGCCAATAAACCCGCGCCCAAGCCCGCCGCACCGCTCACCCTCATCGTAGAAAACGCCGAGGAACTTGAAACGGCCCCCGCCGAAGAAGAACCATCAATACCACCGCCACCGTCGGGAACAACCAGCAAAATCCCCGTGGTGCCGTTTGTGGATGCCGAGCAAAAAGCCAACGAACTCCTCGAACTTTACGGCCCGTACGACCCGACACTCGATTTGTCCAATTACCAATTTCCGACGCTTGACCTACCCCATCACCGTGGCGAAAGTACCTCCAAAGTAACTGCCGAAGAATTGGAAGCCAACAAAGACCGCATCGTAGAAACACTGGGGCATTTTGGGATTGGGATTGCAAGCATCAAAGCCACCATCGGTCCCACCGTGACGCTCTACGAAATCGTGCCAGAAGCGGGGATTAGGATTTCTAAAATCAAAAATCTTGAAGACGACATCGCCCTCAACCTTGCCGCGTTGGGGATTCGCATCATCGCGCCCATGCCTGGCAAAGGAACGATTGGGATAGAACTTCCCAACAAAAACCGCGAAATGGTGTCTATCCGCTCGGTGCTGTCGAGCAAAAAATTCCAAGAAAGCACGGCAGATTTACCCGTAGCACTCGGCAAAACCATTTCTAACGAACTCTTTATCACCGACTTGGCCAAAATGCCTCACTTACTCATGGCGGGTGCAACTGGACAAGGAAAATCGGTAGGGTTGAATATTTTGTTGGCTTCGTTGATTTACAAAAAACACCCCGCGTTGTTGAAATTTGTGTTGGTGGACCCCAAAAAAGTCGAATTGACGCTGTTCAACAAAATCGAAAGACACTTTTTGGCCAAACTCCCCAACAGCGAAGAAGCCATCATCACCGACACCAAAAAGGTGGTCTATACCCTCAACTCGCTTTGTATCGAAATGGACAACCGCTACGACTTGCTCAAAGATGCGGGCGTGCGAAACATCAAAGAGTACAACGCGAAGTTTATCCAACGCCAACTCAACCCCGAACAAGGCCACCGCTTCTTGCCGTACATCGTGCTGGTGATAGACGAGCTGGCCGATTTGATGATGACCGCTGGCAAAGAAGTGGAGCAGCCCATTGCACGACTGGCGCAGTTGGCGCGGGCCATTGGGATTCACTTGGTGGTGGCTACGCAGCGTCCGTCGGTCAATGTCATCACGGGTTTGATTAAGGCCAATTTCCCCGCGCGGTTGTCGTTTAGGGTTACTTCCAAAATTGACTCACGCACCATCTTAGACACGGGCGGTGCCGACCAACTCGTGGGCATGGGCGATATGCTACTCTCAATGGGGTCAGATATGATTCGCCTGCAATGTGCTTTTGTAGATACCGACGAGATTGACGAAGTCTGCGATTTCATCGGCAATCAACGCGGCTACCCTTCGGCTTATCACCTACCCGAATACAGCGGCGACGATGACACCGAAAGCCGTGATGAGATTGACCTCGCCGACCGCGACCCGATGTTTGACGATGCCGCTCGGGTCATTGTGGCGAGTCAGCAGGGGAGTACATCGCTCATCCAGCGCAAGCTCAAACTCGGCTACAACCGCGCCGGACGCATCATGGATCAGCTCGAGGCGGCGGGAATTGTGGGGCCTTTTGAAGGCAGCAAAGCCCGCGAGGTACTCGTCAAAGACATGTACGTACTCGAAGAAATTCTCAACAAATTGAAGTAGAGACAAGGCACGCCTTGTCTCTACTTCAATCAATTTATGGTTTTATCTTTCCGTATTTCTTCAAAATCTCCCAAACCTTCTCTTTGGGCAGTTCTTCTACTACATTTCCTCGGTATCCACGGGTGGTTTTGGCCATCAAAAGCGAATTGATGATAGCCTCTTCGGTAGCTTCGATAACGGCCAAAAACAGTGGTGAAGTATCATCGTTGGGCAAAAGAGTAGGCATAGACAGTGCGGTTTTGGCGTCGTGCGGAATGCGGTAGGCTGTCGAAAACGCAATCACGTAATCACCGCTACCGTTGGCCATGATACCGCCCGTTTTGCCCAATCCCAACAAAGCCCTTTTGGCGAGTCGTTTGAGGTTGCGGGCGTCGAGGGGGGCATCGGTGGCCACCACCATCATACACGAGCCGTCTCCTGATTTGTCCAACGTTTCTTTGAACGAGTATTTGCCGAGTTCTACGCCTACGGGCGCACCTGCGATTTCGAGGACACCGCCAAAATTACTCTGAATCAACACCCCCACCGTATAGCCGCCGAGCTGTTTGGGCAGTACCCTCGACGCCGTGCCAATCCCTCCTTTCCACCCAAAACACACGGTACCCGTTCCCGCACCCACATTGCCTTCCGTGACGGGTCCTGATTGGGCATTTTGGAGAGCTTTGATAACGTCGGTGGGCTGTACGTGCCGCCCCCTAATATCGTTGAGGTAGCTGTCGTTGGTTTCTCCCACGATGGCATTGACCGAGCGCACGTTTTCGTTACCTTTTTGGGCCAACGTCCACGTAATCAGCCCCGTCATGGCGGCGGCTACGCTGAGGGTATTGGTCAAAACGATGGGTGTTTCGAGATTGCCCAGTTCTTCAACTTGACTAAAACCCGCCAATTTCCCAAAGCCGTTGCCCAATTCAATCGCCGCAGGGACTTTTTCTTGAAACACGTTGCCTTCGTGCGGGAGAATGGCCGTTGCGCCCGTGCGGATGCTATCGCCCAGCGTTAGGGTGAGTTGTCCTACCTTTACGCCTTTTACGTCCGTGATGGCATTGTAGGTACCCGTAGGCAAAACACCTATTTTGAGGCCCATGTCGCGGGGGCGTTGGGCAGTGGCACAGATGCCGAGACAAAGCATCCAACCAAACAGGGCTACGCTTATTTTTATCATTTTTTATAGAACAAGTTCTTGAAATTATACAATTGTGATAGTTCTTTCCTACCGATATAGACATTTAAGAACAGAAATAACGCAATTTTTGGCCAATTCCTAAAATCTAATCGCGTAATTTTGCGTTGATGTAACATCTGCTTTTCTTATCCAACCACATTTTGATAGATGAACAATTTGGTATTCAAGACTTTAAAGTTTGTCCCGCTATTGTTTCTGAGTTTTTTTGGACAATGGCCCCTGCTTGTATTTGGGCAGGATACTCGCCCCAATTTTCAGATAGAAGTTCCCAATACCCCCAACTGGGAAGTAGTGATGGAGGGAAGTTTGCTTAAATTTCAACTCCGAACCAGTGGCAGCAAAAGTGATACGGTATTTTTTTCGGCCAAACAAGGCTTGTTGGATTCGATGAAATTTGATTCAACGGGCTATTTTGAATGGTACCCAGACTACGATTTGGCCGACCGTACCAACGCCCTCAAAACCATTCAAGTGATTTTTGAAGCCCACAACACTGCCAACGAAGTCGCCACTCGCTCGGTGGAGTTTCGGGTACAACACGTCAATCGCCCGCCACGGGTAGAAGAGTTGAAACCCTTTTACGTCCAAAATCGTACCCAAAATATTTTCCAAATAGACCCCAACGCCCTCCGTGACGACGACGGCGACCCCGTGGCGGTCATTCCTATCACCGAGACCCTGCCCGAAGGGGCCAAACTATCATCGTCGGGTGAATTGACTTGGCAGCCTTCGCTGACGCAGTTCAACAACCTCAAAACCCAGCCCATTTTTGTTGACTTTTTGATTGAAGACCAGCCTGCCAAAGCCCGCGCCAAAGGGCGATTCAAACTCGAAGCTACGCAGATGGATTTGCCGCCCAGCATCACCAAAGTACCCAAAGGCGACTATTTTAAATCAAAAGAAAACGCAACGATTAACCTCAAGTTTTTCCTTTCGGACCCCAACGGCGACGACGACATTGCGGCGTTTGATTTCGTGACCGACAACCCCAACGTACCCCGCAACGCGCTCGTTCGCAATACCGATAATCAGTACGAATTTATTTGGACGCCCACCTACGATTTTGTCAAAGACCCTTACGATTCTTTGGCTTTTGAGATTACTTTTTTTGTGATTGACAAAGAACAAAACCGCGACGAACGCAAAATTGATTTTACCATCTTGAACGCCATCAACGAAGCCGAGAAAGACAAACAACTCTATGAATTGTACCGCACTGTGCTGGTAGAAGCCTGGAATCTTCACACCCAACTCTCTGAAAAAGAGCAAGAACTGAAACGGAATTATCTCAAAGCCAAAAAAGGAAAGAAAAATCGCTCGATGGTCAATGCGGGCTTGGGGGCGGTCACGGGGCTGTCGCCTGCCCTTATCAAAGTACCAGACCAGCGCGTGATGGTGACGGCCATCGGCGGTACGACCATTATGACGGTAGGCGCGCTCGAAGCCGCCGAAGTGATAGGTAAGCCGCTCAAAGACTTACTTGACCGCTACAATTATGTACTGGAAAAGAAAATAGAAATTCAAACCAAAGGCGATGTGTTTGCGAGAGAATACGCCCTCAAAGCCGCTCGTCGTCAAGCTGATTTTGCCAAAAAACGCGACGAGTTTCGCACCGTTTTGGCACTCAAAGGTCCAGTGACATTGGACTTGGATGCTGGATGGGAAAACAAGAAAGAAGCGACCGACAAAGCCCTCAGCCGCGCTTTCAAGGACTTTACGGTCTTGGAAAAATAAAAATGAACGATTCTTGTATGATTTAGGGACTCGTGGCACGACTAAAACAAACTCAATAATAACGAGGGTATAGGTCTCAGTCGTGCCACGAGTGAGCAACGCATATAAATCAATGAAGAATCTAATGAACTTTTCTCTGCACCCGAAACGTTAGCCCAAAACATACAAAACCATCGGTGGGCTTTGAACCCACTTAGATAATCATGAGCAAACACGGACGCATTTTGGTCGCCATGAGTGGCGGCATTGACAGCTCGCTGGCATCGGTACTGCTGCACGAGCAAGGCTACGAGGTCATAGGTATGACCATGAAAACTTGGGACTATGCCAGTAGCGGTGGCACCAAAAAAGAAACAGGCTGCTGCTCCCTCGACTCTATCAACGACGCCCGCACCGTGGCGGTCGAACTGGGCTTTCCCCACTACATCTTAGACATTCGGAGCGAATTTGGCGATTACGTCATAGACCACTTTACGGGCGAATATTTGGAAGGAAGAACGCCAAATCCTTGCGTCCTTTGCAATACGCACATCAAGTGGGATGCCCTCCTGCGCCGGGCAGATAGGCTCGACTGTGAGTTTATTGCAACGGGCCACTACGCTAATCTCCGCCACGAAAACGACCGCTACGTGGTTTCCAAAGGCATAGATGCGTGGAAAGACCAAAGTTATGTACTTTGGGGGGTGTCGCAAGAAAGCCTCAGCCGTACCAAACTGCCCCTCGGCAATCTCCACAAAAGCGAAATCAGGGCCATGGCCCAAGAGCGCGGCTTTGTGGATTTGGTCAATAAATCAGAGAGTTATGAGATTTGTTTTGTGCCAGACAACGACTACCGAGGTTTCCTCAAACGCCGTTTGCCCGAACTCGAAGGTCAAGTGGCTGGTGGCAACTACGTCCTCGAAGATGGACGGGTAGTAGGCCAGCACGAAGGCTATCCGTTTTATACCATTGGTCAGCGCAAAGGACTCGGCATTGCCCTTGGGTATCCTGTTTTTGTGACCGAGATTCGCAAAGAGACCAACGAAGTAGTGCTGGGTAGAGACAAAGACCTCGAACGCGACGGCATGATGGTAGGCAAACTCAACCTTCAAAAATACGCTCGCCTCGAACAGCCCCTCGAAACAACAACCAAAGTACGCTACAAACACGACGGCGCACCCGCCACCATCATTCAGGAAAACGATAATGCCATCAAAGTGCTGTTTCACGAACCTGTCAGTGCCATAGCCCCTGGACAAGCGGCGGTGTTTTACGAAGGTGATGATGTCGTAGGCGGCGGTTGGATTAGCAAGAGTTTTCGGCAGTAAATCTCCTTCCCGTTTTAGGCAACCCGAAACAAAAACTTGTACCCCGACACGATGCCGTGCAGATGCGGGCTGTCAGCAATGGGGGGAAAAGCAAAGCGCGGATGCGTAAAAGCGGGCTTTTGAAGACTGTGCTGCTGCACGTTCATCAGGGCGGTTTGGTAGCCTACTTCTTCGGCCATATTGACGGTGGCTTGGTCTATCTCGGCCATGCTACCGTAAGGATACACCAAGGTGTCCACTGCGCTATTGAGCTGATTTTCAATTTGTTTCTTCGATTCTGCCAACTCATACCGTTTTTCGTCTGCCGACAAAAACCGCAACACGCGGTGCGTCATGGTATGCGCCGCAATACGGTGGCCGAGGTTGTGCAAGTCGCGCACTTGGTCCCAGTCCATGAACTGATACCGCAGTGGGTCGTCGGTGTAAGGCGCGTAGAGCCAATCGTTTTTCTCACAAATCTCCCGCACCAGCCCATACACATCGGCGATTTGGTGCTGGTACACGTATTTTTTGATGGCACGGGTGAGGGCGTTTACACCCGTATATGAATGGGTAATGCCGTCGGGAAGCCACTTAATGTCGTTGGCTTGATGAAAAAGCAGAAACAGGTGATCGCGCCAGATGTGGGGCAGTTCGCCGTCAATCATGGCCGGACAAACCGCAAAAAGAGCCGTGAGGTCGTGTTGGGCGAGAATGGGTGCGAGGATTTCGTGGTTGTTTCTCATGCCATCGTCCACGGTCAAAAAGAACCCCGGCTTGTCAGAATTGTCTAATTCTTGAATCGGAAGTACGCGGAAGTGTTTTTTGAGAAAGGCGAGTTGTTTGTCAAAAACAGCCGCTGTGGCATCTACATTATAAGTATCAAACGGCGGCAATGTACTGATAGGAAGCACATTATGATAACAAACAATCCCCCGCTTGCGCCCACGCAAAGCTTGGTACAACTGACTCAACCCAGTGTAATAAGAGGCCGTAAGCCAACTATCCCTGACAAAATGTTTGAATGACATCAGACCGCTGAAAATTGTTTTTGCAACACGCCTATTGCTACTTTTACCTCATTGTCAAAGTCTTTCCAGCGACATTCGAGCGACATTGCGCCTTTGAATTTGATTTTTTTCAACGCCTTGAAGTAGCCCGTGAAGTCGTCACCAGCTACGCCCGGTGCGGTGCGATTTTGCTTCTCGGCAATGTGTGTATGAACGATGTGCTTGCCGTATTTGATGATTTGATCGGGGCCTTCGTTCTCCCGCGACATATGGTAAATATCGCACAACAACCGAAACTTAGGGTGATTCACAGCCTCGATGATTTCGACGCCCTCGGCCAAGCTGTTGATAAAATTGGTCTCACCTCGATTGAGTGGCTCTAAGGCGACCGTAATTCCGTGTTTTTCGGCCAATAACGCCATTTTTTTGCTGACTTCGATATGCTGTTGTTTGGCAGTTTCGCGGTCAAAACCCTCTGGAATCGTCCGCGACGCACTACTCCCAAACACCACAAACGGCGAGCCACAGGCTTTGGCACGTTGAAAAGCCAAATCGGCCCGCGCGAGAAGTGCCTCGTGGTTGGGCGTGGGCCCGACTGATTTGATGCTACCGGGGATAAAACTCACATACGAGCGCAAAGGAAATTTGACGTTTTGGAACGTCTCAAAATTCTTTTTGTACTGTTCGTCGCCCGCGTCAGGTATCAAAAAACGCCCCACGCCCTCTTCCACAAAAGCGTAGCCGAGGTTTTGGAGGAGAGCGGCTTTGTCGTAAGAGGTACATACGCCCAAAGGCAACGAGAAGGCTTTGCGGCTTTCGGCAAAGGCCGTTTGTCCGAGAGATAGGCTTGCAAGTACGCTGCCCGTAGTTTTAAGAAAATCGCGGCGCGAAAAAGAGTGGTTCATATCAGTATTCACAGTCCCGCAAGGGCTTGGAACTGCGGGTATTTAGGTTTTCAAATTAAAGTCAGCATCAAATCAATCCTCCTCATTAAAATGCCAAATAAGGCGCGATTTTATTGACCAGTTTTTCGTCCAAAATCTTGATTTTGAGCAAGTCTTGCGGGCTGCTATACGCACCGTGCTGCTCGCGGTAGCGCACGATAATCTCCGCCTGTCGCCGCGACAAATACGGGTGGCGGTCGAGGTCGTCGGGCGAGGCGGTGTTGATGCTGATTTTTCGGGCGGGTGTACGTACCTGCGCGTAGCGATTCAACTCACTCAATGCCAATGAGTCCAACCCAAATACCTCGCCAAACTGCGCCTCAGAAGCGAATCCACCGAGTCCATCCCGAAACTTCACAATCCGCGCGGCCAACTTACTGCCAATACCCCGCAACCGTATCAACTGCGTCGTATCAGCCGTATTGATGTCGAAGACGGTGGGTTTGGACGTTTTGTTGTTTAAGCTGTTTGGAAAATTTGGGTTGTTTGGCGTGTTTGAGAGGTTGGGGGTAGTTGAGACGTTGGGAGAGTTGGAGGCAGTTACGGCAATGCTTATGTACGGCTCAAGTCGCTCATAGAGCGTGGGTTGAAGACCATAGATTTTTTGTAAATCTTCTTTTTGACGAAACTGCCCGCCCTTGCTGCGGTATTTTACGATACGTTCTGCAATAAATTTTGGCATTCCCAACTCCTGCAACTGCGCTGCCGAAGCGGTATTGGGGTCAAAGTAAAACATCGCCAACGGGCGTTCGGGATTGACGGTTTCAAAGTTTGAGTTGTTTGGGAAGTTAGGATTGTTTGAGAAGTTGCGCTGAGGTTGTACGGCTTCCAGCACCGTCAAAAGGCTGTCGGCAGTGTGGCTGTCGGCGGCAGTAATGGTGTCATCGGCTTTGGAAAAAAGCCTGTCAAATACCAACGGCCCAAACCAAAACGCCACCATCAGCCCCGCCAACGCCAAAAAACCCCGCGCTTGCGCCCGCGAAAGGCCAAATTCGTCACGAATCGTCAAAAGGATTTTGGAGAGCATTGTCTTGTCAGGGTTTCCAAATTTTCAAATCAGTATGCGTAGCAATCAGGTCAAAGTCGCTGTCGTTGTGGCAAAGTGGGAGGCCAAAATGCAGGGCATAAACGGCAATAAGACAATCGTTTGGCTTACGGATTGTAATGCCTTTTTTGCGTAGCGTGCGGTACAATTGAGCCGCCGCCACAGCGGCTTTTATGCTGTCTATTTCCAAGACTTTTAGGGCTTTGAAGTCACTTTGCAAAGCATCAAAATCAGTATCCAATCTGACTCCTTGTAAGATTTCTTGGACAATGACAGGACAAATACAGACCATGTCGTCTATCAAATCTTGGTCTAATTGATTGGTTTGAGCTGAAAAAATCCCTCGTCTGTAATCTACCCAAACAGAAGTGTCATAAAGTCGGTACATCATACACGCGCATTTTTTCTAAGTTACCTTCCCAACCTTTACCGCGCATTTGGCGGAGTCTTTGTCGGCGCAAATTACCAATCAACTCATTGAGAGCCAAATCAATGATTTCTTTTTTGGTCTTCAAATTGTCGTCCAATTGTCGAATAGCACTGATTTTTTCTTCGTCAATTTCTACGTTCGTTCTCATTTTTCTGAAAGTTTACACACAAAAGTACAAAAATCGTACACATTACCAAGAGAGCCGAGAAGTTCGTACCTTTGCGACATGAAAATTTATTGGCGCATTTTGCAGTACGCCCGCCCTTTAAGTCGCTACGTAGGGCCGTACTTCGTTACCTCGCTTTTGGGGAGTCTTTTTGGGGTACTCAACTTTACCTTGATTCAGCCACTTTTAGACGTTTTGTTTGGTACAGCGGCGGTGCCTGTTGTTGCCGAGTT
>JALOLW010000486.1 GCA_025455795.1 Spirosomataceae bacterium | reverse complement strand
ACAGTTTAGAACCTGACCAGATTTACCTGACATCGTCGGCTGTTGTGGCCCTTATCGTAGCCAAAGGACAGCTCAACATCAAAGTAGAAGGGTTGATGTAAACGAAAAAAAACGCGCTTATTTGAGGTTTTTTCGATTTTTTTGTGTTTGTTTGATTTTGAAACGGCGTATAACTTTTATAGTTTTGTGCCAAGTAGCGAAACCAAGTTCGTCTTATCGTTCTGAGAGAATACTCAGGGAGGAAAGTCTGGACAGCACCGAGCCGCCGTACTTCCTAACGGGAAGGCAGTCAGTGGGAGACGATTGACTGACAGATAGTACCACAGAAAAAATACCGCCTTGGTTAAGTTTATGGTTCAAAGGTTGAACGTTAAAGGTCCAAAAATCAATAACTATTAGCCGATAACTCATTGACAAACAAGGTAAGGGTGAAAAGGTAGAGTAAGAGCCTACCGCCTCCGCAGTGATGCCGAGGGCAGGGCAAACCTTACGGGCTGAAAGACCAAATAGGCGTCATCTAAGAGTGGCTCGCTCGCGTTTTCTACCAAGAAAACAATGACGTGGGTAGGTTGATAGATTTTGTTGGTGACAACAAAGCAAGATAAATGATAAGAGCCCGAACTCGCTTCGGGAAACAGAATCCGGCTTATAGATTTGGTTTCGTTACTTTTACGAATGCACATTACCCTAATTTTGTAAATAAATTATTCATAGTCGCTCATGAAAAAAATCAACTTATTAGTAACCTCTCTACTATTGGTGTCATTGGCCAACATTCCTGCTTCGGCGCAGGTACCTGCCCCCAAAAATGCAGGATATGAAGGCCCCAATCGTATGAACACGTGGTCACTCTCCATCAACCCTGCACTTACGCAGTTTTATGGCGATTTGAGGCAGTATGATTTTAAACTGGGGCCAGAAGAAAAATTGACGGGCGCGTTGGGCGTAGCTCTGCACAAGCAAGTGACACCTATTTTTGGGGCAAGTCTCAATTTTTGGACTGGTAATTTGAACGGGTCTAAGCAACGGATTTACAATGCTACCTTTCAAAGCAAAGGATTTCTTCAAACATCGCTCAATGTCCACGCCAATTTGAAGCCTCTTTTGTTTGGTTACAACAAACTAAAGCGCTGGAAATGGGACGTTTATGCAGGCTATGGCTATATATGGTTCAACAGCAAAGCCTACCGTCTGGGGTCCAATCGTCAGACTTTACTGATAAGTACCAACACCCCTGGTAGCTCCAAAACCGCTGGTGAGTGGGAAAAAGATGGTTCTACGTACACCCGTGAGATAGTAGTCCCAGTTGGGATGGCCTTCCACTACGAAGCTTCACCTCGCATTGACATTGGACTTGATTTTACGCTCAATCACGTCAATTCGGAAAAATTGGACGTCACCTACGGCGGCGGCGGGGCCGAGCAGTATCCTCGTCAAGATATATGGTTGTTTCGCAAAGGCGACTCAAAGCAAGACAAATGGGGAAGCGTAGCCCTTTCATTGACGTATAAAATAGGAAAGAGTGCCGTTATGGCCAAGAAAGACGCCAAGGGCAACTGGATAAGTGACCCCGCCAAAGGCCGCTATCACTTGCGCTACACCAATCCTTTGGACTTGATTCCACCTCCGTACAATCCAACGATGAACGATGCCGATTCACTCGCCAAGCTCAATATGCCTAAGCCCGTTGACCCGCGCTTGTTTACAGATTCAGACGGTGACGGCGTAGCGGATTTGTTTGACAAAGAACCAAACACGCCCGCCAACAGCATCGTGTCGGGTGGTGGCGTAGCCCTTGACTTGCAAAAATACGTGGATGACATTTTGGCCAAAAACTTGCCAAAAGAAGAATGTGAGGCCATGTTTGGCAACATTGAGTTTGATACCGACAAGGCGATCATCAAAGACCCCTCACAGCAAATCTTGAAACAAGTGGCAGATTTGTTGAATCTAAGACCTAACTGCCGCGTGATGATTGTAGGTCACACCGACGCCCGTGCTTCCGACAACTACAACCTGCAGCTCTCGAAGCGTCGCGTAGAAGCAGCCAAGCGTTTCTTGATTCGGAACGGTATGCAAGACCCAAGTCGTATTATGATTGAATACTACGGCGAGCTTCGTCCCCTTGCCGACAATCAAAGCGTAGAAGGTATGAGCCGCAACCGTCGTGTGGAAGTACGCATCCTACCGATGAGCGACTTGCGTTCAAGCTACCCCGCTGGTTTCCGTACAGGTAGAAAGAAAGAAACCGAGCCTGGAAAAGTTGCCAAAGAGCCAAAACAGAAGAATTAAAAAAGCTGGGGTATTTCCAACAATACCCCAAACCTTCGATACATTTTAGCATTGAACAAAACTGTATCAGCAACTCCATAAAGAAAGCAGCGTCCATGTAACCCGTGGACGCTGCTTTCTTTATCAGGGCTTCCATTATAGAATATAGCAAAAGTTTTCGGGTGCTTGATTTGTCGCATTCAGCCCCACAAAGTTTTGAACCCTTGTGGGGATACACCCGAAAACTTTTGCTCAACTCCTTAGAATTTCCTTAGAAAAACCCCAGTACTCTCCCTTCTCACTTCTTGTAAGTTGTTTTTAGATGATAAAAGAGGGCTTTTTAGATTGCTGAAGCGTGATTGAGAGACTAATACTTCTGCGTAAAAATCCCTTTGGGGTCGCATTTGTGGGAGGCGAGTTCGGTCATAAACTCGTAATCGAGGAGTTCGGCGTCGAGGGCGTAAGTGCGATGAAGATGTTCCCAAGCCAGGTCAAAGTTGCCTTTGTGAAACTCTAAAACCGATTTTTTGAGGTAAGTATTGGCATACGTAGAGTCCAGCCGCTCGGCTTTGGCCAAAATCTGCTCGGCTTCTATGAGTTCCCATTTTTCTTGGGTTTGTCTAAAATGAATCAAATCTACCGTGGCCAAGTCCACCAAAAGCCCTACGTTGGTCGAGTCTATGTCCACGCCTTTGCGAAGCATTCGTTCGGCGTCGGTAAATTGGCCTTTTTGAAAACACACCACACCCAAGCCCCAATAGGTGTCAGCATTATGATTGTCAAG
>JALOLW010000485.1 GCA_025455795.1 Spirosomataceae bacterium | reverse complement strand
CTTATCGCTCTATTGGCAGCCTGTTGGTGTCAGTCGTGCCACGAGTTTCTCGCATTTCTGAATTTTGTACTCGTGGCACGACGGAGACTTATCGCTCTATTGGCAGCCTGTTGGTGTCAGTCGTGCCACGAGTTTCTCGCATTTCTGCATTTTGTACTCGTGGCACGACGGAGACTTATCGCTCTATTGGCAGCCTGTTGGTGCCAGTCGTGCCACGAGTTTCTCGCATTTCTGCATTTCAGCATTTTTCCCTTTTCTTCTTTCTCTTTACTTCTCTTCTCATGGCCCAAACTCCCGTTTTCGACTGGCAAGGACACCGTGGGTGTCGCGGGTTGATGCCCGAAAATACCATTCCGGCTTTCAAAAAAGCCCTTGATTTGGGCGTGACCACGCTTGAGATGGATGTGGTGATTTCCAAAGACCGTCAAGTGGTGGTATCGCACGAGCCATATTTCAATCCTGACATTTCGATTGCGCCCGATGGTACGCCCGTTCCTAAAAGTCCAAAAATCAATCTCTACGAACTCCCATACGCCGACATCAAACGCTACGATGTGGGTTCAAACGGAAACAAAGGATTTCCTGAACAACAAAAAATCAACACCTACAAACCACTCCTGAGTGAAGTAATAGAAGCCGTAGAAGCGTACCGAAAAGAGAAAAAATTGCCGATGTTTGCCTACAACATCGAAATCAAAAGCGAAGAAAAAGAATACGAGCATTCGCAGCCACCGCCAGCCGCGTTTTCAGATTTGGTCCACGCAGTCATCGTCAAATATCTCACCCCCGAACGAGTGACGTTGCAGAGTTTTGATTTCAACGTTCTGAAATATTGGCACAAACAAATAGCAGCCGGCCAATACAAAAAAGTACAGTTGGCGGCGTTGGTCGCCAACGCCAAAGGCATCGAAAAAAACTTGGAAGACTTAGGCTTTCAACCCGACATTTACAGTCCTTACTTTCAACTACTTACCGCAGACAGGGTGCAGCAGCTTCACGCGCGCGGTGTTCGGGTGATTCCGTGGACCATCAACACCACCGAAGACATGAGGCGGGTCAAAGCGCTGGGCGTAGATGGCATCATCACCGACTACCCCGACCGCGTGCCCAAAGAGTAAATAACGAATTTCCATTTCCTACAATTTTTGTTTATGTTTGACACGAAATCAAACATAAAATGGCCTATATTGCTTTGCAGATTGAAGTATGCCTCTACTAAACGACATACTGGTTTTTTTTATGAAACGCCGCGCGGAGCGAATTGACCACTTCAAGCGCTTTCCCGTGGAGGTACAACACCAAGTATTTCACGAACTCATCGAAGCCGCTCGCTACACCGATTGGGGACGAAAATACCGCTACGGCAACCTCCAAACCATCCGACAGTTTCAAGAATCGGTGCCTATTTCGACCTACGAAGACTTGTACCCGTCCATCGAACGGGTTTTGAAAGGGCAACAAGACGTGCTGTGGCCGTCGGATGTGGAGTGGTTTTCTAAGTCTTCTGGCACCACCAACGCCCGCAGCAAATACTTGCCCATCACACCCGAGTCGCTCGAAGACTGTCACTACCGAGGCGGCAAAGATGTGATGACGCTCTACGTCCAAAACCGCCCCGAAACGCTGGTGTTTGAGGGCAAGGGGCTTTCGATAGGCGGTAGCTTGCACGCCAATCCGTTTATGGAAGACGGCGGCATGGTGGGCGACGTGTCGGCGGTGATTATGAAAAATCTCCCTGCTTGGGCTGATTTTATCCGCACTCCGCCCATCGAAGTAGCACTCATGGACAAATGGGAAGAAAAACTCGCCGCTATGACGGAGATTTGCGGCCACGAAAACGTGACGAGTATCTTGGGCGTACCCACTTGGACCATTGTTCTCCTCGACCGACTCATGGAAGTCCACGGCGTCAAAAATATGCTCGACATTTGGCCCAACTTTGAGGTGTTTATTCACGGCGCGGTGGCGTTTGACCCGTATCGGGCTTTGTTCAAACAAAAATACTTCCCCGCCGACAAGGTGACCTACATGGAAACCTACAATGCTTCGGAAGGGTTCTTTGCGATTCAAGACGACCTCTCCCACCCTGGCGAAATGCTCTTGATGCTTGATTATGGCATTTTTTACGAGTTTGTACCAATGGAAGAATGGGACAATCAGCACCCCCGCGCCCTCACGCTCGACGAGGTGGAACTCGACAAAAACTACGCCATGATTATCTCGACCAACAGCGGCCTGTGGCGTTATCAAATCGGCGATACGGTCAAATTTACCTCCAAATACCCCTTTCGCCTCAAAGTGAGCGGGCGTACCAAACACTTCATCAATGCGTTTGGGGAAGAAGTCATCGTCGAAAATGCCGACGCGGCCATCACCCACGCCTGTGCGCACACGGGCGCGGTCATTGCCGACTATACCGCAGGCCCCGTTTACATAAGCAACGGCAGCAAAGGCCGCCACGAATGGATTGTTGAATTCTCTAAACAACCCTCTGATGTAGAACACTTTTGCTACTTGCTGGACAGCAAACTCCGTGAAGTCAATTCCGACTACGACGCCAAGCGTTATCAAGAATTGGCCTTGCTAAAACCCCTGCTTCACAGCGTTCCAGAAGGTACATTTTACGATTGGATGGGGCAACGTGGCAAACTCGGCGGTCAAAACAAAGTACCACGCCTAAGCAATTCCCGCGAATACCTCGACGGGATTTTGGAAATGATTCATAAAACCCCTTCTTCAAGTGGACAAAATCGCCCATGAAGAAAATTTTGATTTTGCGGCCAACAATGCGGGTGTTCCCAGTCTCACTTTACGGATGACCTTGAGCTCAATATGCCCCAAAAAACACCTAACTCAAAGCGGGGGCGGGCTTCGGCAGTGGGGCTACTTCTTTTGGAGCGGCTTTTCACAAAAACTGGACTTTGGGCAAAAAAGACAAACTAATCATTGGCTGAGGGTGTTGCTCAAACGGCTCATCATCATTCTTACCAGGCTCGCCAAAGAACAAACAAAGGATTTTCCCGAAAAAGAAAACCACTATGATTTGGTCAGGAAGT
>JALOLW010000075.1:11378-13584 GCA_025455795.1 Spirosomataceae bacterium | reverse complement strand
TATACACATATTGAGATAATTATGAAACAGTGTAAAGCAATGAAGTGATGCTGACTTTGTTTTTAAGAGAAGATCATGATGCATGCCTCGTCATCTCATCGGTCACCGCACGTCCAAGCGTGTAGATAATATTATGGTGAGCATCATAAGCTGGATTATTGACCAGATGGATGGTTTCATAATTTTCAATGATTTTGCCTACTTCTACTCCTAAATAATAAATATCAGTTACCAAGCGAGGAATGAGGATAATTTTGACGTACTTTTGAAGAATAAGTTTCAAATCACGTTTTTGCAAAAAATAATCGTACCCCGTCACTATTAATACTTCTTTGTTCTCGGTGTTTTTGGAAGTGATAGTGTGGACAAAAGGTAATTGGATATTGTCACGGGTGTTGTTTGGGGTAAACACGTCATTCATAATAATAAAAATTTAATGAAGCAGATTTACATTTTGATTATTCTAACGTTGGTGAGGGCGACACAATCCTATTTGTTTAGCCAAGAGCCAAATATAAATAATAATATCGAATATTTGATTGAAAGTAGAGGCTATTTATCCAACGGTCAAGGCGCATTTTGGCAAAGAGCCAACCAAAATGGAGAAGTACCTAATTTTCAACAAGTTGCCAGTTGGAGTAAAATTTCAATCCAAAAACAATACGTCAGTGATTCAACGGGGAAAGGTAAGTGGTTAGATTGGGGAATGGGTAGTACAGGCATTGGCGTTTTATCTCAACAGTCGCAAATTTTTCTTTCTCAGCTCTATGGCCAATTGAAAGTTTGGAAGTTAGATTTATCAGCTGGTAAGCGATATGAAACACTGGGGATTGTTGATAATGAGTTATCATCGGGTAGTTTTAGTTTTTCTAATAATGCTTTGCCCATCCCCAAAATTCAATTGTCAAGTCTTGGATTTGTAGAAATTCCATTCACAAAAAAAATACTCGCACTTAAATTCAATTATTCCGATGGATATATTGGTAATACTGAAGCAAATCCTTTTGGGCAATACGTTTCCATCAAAGATACATATCTACATCAAAAAACGTTGTACGGACGAGTAGGTAAGCCTCATTGGAAACTGAAGTTATATGGCGGATTTTCACATCAAGTAATGTGGGGGGGAGAATATCAGGTTTGGCCTACTGACTTCAATTTAACGCAAAAAGAAAGATATTGGGCTATTGTAAGCGGGGGAACTTGGCTGGGAAGTCGCATAGGAAATCATGTTGCTACTCTTGATTTGGGTTGTTCATACCAATTGCCACAAATGAATTTGATGTTGTATCGCCAAAACCTTGTTGAAGATGGCTCTTTGTATCGAGGACTCAGTAATATTGCTGATGGATTGAATGGCGTCATGGTCAAATTTAAAAAAAGGAATAGCAGCAGAATAACGATAGAAAAAGCGGTATTTGAACTATTATACACAGGCAGTCAAGGAGGAAAAGAGGTAAATTTTAGTGCAGGCCTTTTTGGTCCAGACAATTATTTTAATCATTATGTGTATCTAAATGGATGGTCGTATAGGGGTAATACAATAGGAACGCCATTTATCGTACCAAAAGAAAATACAAGGGAATCGTTGAGGGCGAATAGTCAAGGTGATTTTACCAACAATAATCGTATTCTACTTATTCATACAGGGGTGACAGGAAAAATTTTTCAAAAGTATAATATCTTGACAAAATTATCTTTTAGTAAAAATAACGGTACGTATAGCACACCCTTTATTAAGAGTATTTATCAATTGTCGGGGTTAATTGAAGTCAAAACAAGGCAGGAATGGTTAGGATGTGATTTAGTTAGTTCTTTGGGAATAGATGCGGGGCAGTTGTTACCCAATCAAGTGTCATTTTACTTTGGTCTTCGCAAAAGTGGAATGTTTTAATGTTTTTGGTAATAAATTGCTTTGTAGTATTTTATTTGATCAAAAAACCATTCCGAGTAACATTGATTCTTTCTTTTCAAGTCAAAATACAAAACCTTAAAACAGAGTTTAACTATAGTTTTAAAAAAACTTAATGCAAAATTATTTGTTGCATATTGACTAAATTTTACATATCTATATTGCAACTGCGGAATATAAATTTGGGAAATAAACTCTTTATTGTTCTCCAACTGCAAAATCTTCATTTCATGGCACAAAAATATTAGGCATGATTTAACTGCTATTTCCATTTTTTGGATACTATTATTAGTA
>JALOLW010000075.1:0-11360 GCA_025455795.1 Spirosomataceae bacterium | reverse complement strand
ACCCATGAATGATATTATGAAATACCTGATGATGAGGGGCTAATATGCTTGTTTCGATGGTATCTGTAAGAGAAAAAGGAATTCTATGCTTCCAGTATTCATCTTCCGTTTTTTTATTCATTTGTAAATAATGCACAAACCAATGCAAATCCACGTCAATGCCGCCTTCGTCGAAACAGTGCATGGCGTGGAGGAGGTGTCGGTATTTGTATTCGATGGGATTAGGGATGTTGCCGAGGGTTTTGAGAATTTCTACGACTTGGTCTAAATATTCGTAGGGGACAAGTATGTCCACATCACCCATGGGGCGTACACCCATGTCTTTGTAATAATGCAACGACATCGGGATACCTTTGAGGAGCATGTTGGGGATGTTGGCATCATTGAGTGCCTTTACTACCGCTTGGGCTTTTTGAAGGAGGCGTTGGTTTCGCATCCAGGTCACGCGGTAGGTTTCTTTGAGGGCAGGAAGGAGCGGGTCTTGGGTATGTTCTAAGTTGCGGAAAACTAACGGCAAAATACGTTGTGACTCGGTATCAATCTGTGCGAAAGAAGCCCTATCCCCTGCCCCTCCTAAGAGGGAGTTAGGAAGTAAGTTCCAGTGTTTTTTCCATTGTTGCCAATATCCTATCGCTTCGTCGGGGGGATAGAGCGCGGCTTTGAGGAGTAGCACTTGGTCGTCGCGGATGCCGAGGAGTTTTTGGGCTTCTTTTGCGGTCATATTGAAGGTAATGAGAATCCAATGGACAATGTTTTTAACTGCTTCACCAACGCTTCATTGATTTTAACGTAACTTTCGTGGGTCCAGCCCGCAATGTGCGGCGTCAGAATCACACGGTCGGATTGGCAAAGATAATCAAAAGCCGCTTTTTGAGCAGGAGTGAGGCGATCGAGCTTTTCGTTTTCCAACACGTCCAAACACGCCCCGCGTACTTTGCCGCTTTGAAGTCCCCGCACGAGCGCGTCGAGCGAGACGATTTCTCCACGGGCGATATTGACCAAAAAAAATGGTTTGGCTACCGACGCAATGAATTCATCGTCAATCAGATAGCGGGTTTCGTTGGTAAGCGGCACGTGCAAACTAATGACGTCGGCTTCGTGTTTGATTTGGTCGAGCGAGGCTTCGGTAGCAAAAGCATCACCGTACTGGTGGAGGTATTTGTCATACGCCAACACCCGACAACCGAAACCGCTCAGTCGCTGCGCCGTGGCACTGCCGTTGAAACCGTAGCCTATCAGCCCCACAGTTTTGTGCATCAATTCAATGCCCCGATTGGGTTCGCGTTGCCAAAGACCCTGCCGCACTTCTCGGTCGGCTTTGTTGATGTTGGCAAAAAGCGTGAGTAACATCCCCACGGTATGTTCGGCCACGGCGTCGCGGTTGCCTTCGTTGGCCGCAAAAACCGCGATGTGACGGCGTTGAGCCGCTTCCAAGTCAATCAAATCTAAGCCTGCCCCCGCCCGTGCGATGACCCGCAAGCGAGGTGCGTAGCTCAAAAATTCCTCATCAATGGTGGTTTTACTCCGAATGATAAGTCCCTCAAAATCAGCGATCTGCTCTAATATTTCGGCACGATTGAGCTTTGGCTGATAGCTGTATGGCCAGTTTTGTTGGTCAAAAAGTGGAAAAAGTGAGGGGTGTATTTCGTCCACAATCAAAAAACGCATGGTGGGAGTCTGTTGGTCTAAGGTGCAAAAATAGTGCGGTTTATTCGTAAATTGCAGCGAAAAAGAGGAAATAAAGGAATAAGGAGGACTGGAACACGGAAATACGCAGAACGGAACATGGAATATTGGAACACGGAAATACAGATAACCAATAACAGACAACTAATAACGAAGAAAATGAGTGAACAGCATACTGATAAACCCATCATTGGGATTACGCTGGGGGATTACAACGGCGTGGGCCCAGAGGTGATTCTCAAAACATTGCACAACAACCAACTTAATCGTATTTGTACGCCCGTGGTGTATGGCTCAATGCGGATTTTGAACCGTTATCGCAACCTGTTAGAAATGAAGGATTGGAACTTGTTTGGCGCGCAGCGCGTAGAGCAAATCAATCCCAAAAACACCAACATCATCACTTGTTGGATGAACCAAGAAGAAGAAATCCAACCCGGTAAAGTGACACCCGAAGCAGGACAAGCCGCGCTTGTCTGCCTCCAGAAAGCGATGGAAGACCTCAAAGCCAACAAGTTGGATGCCCTCGTGACGGCACCCATCAACAAACACAATATCCAAAGTGAGGAATTTAAATTCCCTGGCCATACCGAGTATTTGGCCGATGCGTTTGGGGTCAAAGAACCGCTGATGTTCATGGTCAGTGAGCAGTTGCGGGTGGGCGTGGTGACAGGCCACGTGCCGCTCAACAAAGTGGCGGCACACCTTTCCAAGGAAAAAATCGTCGCCAATCTCCAAGCCATGATTCAGTCGTTGCGAAACGATTTTGGCATCCGTAAACCGCGTATCGCCGTGCTGGGGCTGAATCCCCACGCGGGCGAAGGTGGGCTACTGGGCAGCGAAGAGCAAGACATCATCGCGCCCGCCGTGAAACAACTCCGCGACAAAGGACAACTTATTTTCGGGCCGCTGTCGGCAGACGGCTTCTTTGCGGCGCAGTCGTACCGTAAATACGACGCGGTTTTGGCCATGTACCACGACCAAGGACTGATACCTTTCAAAGCCATTGCGTTCAACGACGGCGTGAATTTCACGGCGGGACTGCCGATTGTACGGACCTCCCCCGACCACGGCACTGCTTACGACATCGCGGGCAAAAACCAAGCCGACGAAACTTCGATGCGACAAGCGATTTTTACGGCCATTGACATTGCCAAACGCCGCAAGGAAAACGCCGAGATGGAAAAGAATGCCCTCAAAAAGAATCCAGTAGTTGAAAAAATGACCTCACAAGAGGAAAAATAAGATGCTCAAATCCATGACGGGCTTTGGAAAAGCCACCATCGAATCCGAAACACTGTCGGTAACTGCCGAGGTTAAATCGCTCAATTCTAAGTTTTTGGATATTTTTTGTCGGATTCCGCGCAATTATTCCGAACACGAAATCGAAATCCGTAACCTCATCACGCAGGCGTTGGAGCGCGGCAAAGTGGAGTTTTCGCTCAACATCACGCCCGTGGGCGAAGGCAGCGCGGGTACGATGCTCAACCGACCGTTGGTGAAAGCGTATTTTAGAGACATTGTGCAGACCGCCAGAGAGTTGCAGTTTGAAGCCACGCCTACCGACGCGCTCCGCATGGCTCTCCAAATGCCCAATACCTACCTCACCGATGCCCCCACCGAAGCCCAACAAGCGACCGATGTGGCCCAAATCAAAAACGCAGTCAATGAAGCATTGAGAAAGTGTAACGAGTTTCGGAAACAAGAGGGCGCGTCGCTCAAAGTGGCTTTCAATGAGGCCATTGCTCGTATCAGTGGACTGCTGTCGGAAGTAGAAATACTGGACAAAAACCGCATCCCACAGGTACGCGAGCGACTGCAAAAGAGCGTGCGCGACTTGCTCCAAGACGAATCTTTTGACCAAAACCGTTTTGAGCAAGAGTTGGTGTACTACATCGAAAAATTTGATATTTCAGAAGAAAAAGTACGCCTTACCAACCACCTGCTGTACTTTGTCGAAACCCTCGAAAGCAAAGACAGCAACGGTAAAAAACTCAATTTTATCGCCCAAGAAATAGGCCGCGAAATCAACACCATCGGTTCCAAAGCCAACGACGCGGCCATTCAGCGATTGGTGGTTCAGATGAAAGACGAACTCGAAAAAATCAAAGAACAGACCGCGAATGTGATTTAAACCATCCAACAAATACGAAAATGGGACTAATATATGCTGATATTGAATTGGTCAATGGAGAAGACCTTACGCTTGCTCGCAAGTTTATCATTGGAGAAGACGAAATCAAACGAATGAATGTTTCGGCTTTGGTGGATACGGGTTCTTACATGCTCTGTATCAACGAAAGTATCCAAGAACAACTCCAACTGCCCGTTGTCGAAAAGCGGAAAGCGCAGTTAGCCAATGGACAGATTGTGGAATGCGATGTAGTTTCACACGTAGAACTCAAATTCAAAAATCGCCGCACGATGTGCAATGCAATGGTACTTCCTACCGATAACGAAGTATTGCTGGGAGCCATCCCACTCGAAGATATGGATGTACTTATCCATCCCCTCCGACAAGAATTGATTGTAAATCCTGATCATCCATATTTTGCTCAGATGAAAGTGAAATAAACAACATCCAATCTAAAAACATACAGCATGAAAAATCTTAAAGTCATTACAACTATCTGTGCATTAGCATTTACGACGAGTTTGTACGCGCAGATGCTGTCCGTCAAGGATAAAACGGTCAAAATAGAAGACCTTCCTGAGTACGTTATCATCAACTGCGATAATGTCACCACTGCTTTAAGTAGTTCAATTAACATCGCAATTCATACCAAAAACTCAAAATATGAGCAACCGCTCAAAGAATTAGAAGACCTTTTGGAAGGTAATAAGTACTTGAATATCAGAAACCAAACTGACTTGCTGAATGTCATGTCTGAACTTGGATTTGAGTATGTGAATGCTTTTCCCCAAAACGCAGGCGTACAAAGTATTTTTAGTAGATCGGGATTTGTATTTAGAAAAAAAGGTCAGTTGGTCAAATGACCAACTGACGCTTGCTTTGGATTTTGAATGAACTTCAAAACCTCCTATCCTCCAACAATTTGGTATTTTCTAATGGTGTGTGATACAGTCAAGTCGTTTATTTCTTCGTTTTAGACGCGGTGGGGGCTTTGGTCAAATCGGCCATCATGTCCGAAGCCATCTTTTGAACTTTCGCACTCGACTCCGTCAAATCTTTTTTGAGGGCGGTGAGTTCGTCAGATTGGAGAATTTCAGACATATTGGCCTTGGTGATACGCAACCACCCCGTCATAAACTCGTCGTAGGAGGGTGTGATGCCTTCTTTTTGGTTCAATTCCCAAAACAACTCCATCGTATCTGTCAAACCTGCTTTGGCCAACGCATAGACTTTGTTGTTAAAATTGAGGCTCTTTTCGAGATAGCCCAAGTACAATTCGCGCACTTTAAGCGCGTTTTCGTTCATCTTTTTGGTACGAGCCTCGTAGTCAAAGTTCCCCACAGTGGGCTTGACATCCGACAAGCTACCCATCAGTTCGGCGTACATATCGTAGAGGGGTTCGAGCCTAGAACCTTTGTACATACTCGCCACGGCGTCGGTGTATTGGTCGGAGAGTTTACTGCTTGCCGCCTGCATCTCTTTTAGCTGCTTGTTGTAAGACGTCAAAAATTGGTCAAACGTATCAACAGACTTTTGGATATTTTCGAGCGAGTTCAAGCCCATCAGCGTATCCACCGTTTTTGAAAAAGCATCGGCGGGAAAGAATTTGTCAAAATTTTCGCGGGTGATGACCCCCTTCAAAATGCCTTTGTCGAGCAGTGGATTCCAGTATTCGGCCATGGTTTCGTAGCCTTTCATGAAGTTGGCCATGCCAGGCAAATCCTTCAAATATTCTTCCATGTCGCCTAGTACAGGGCTACCCATTGCTTGGTAAGCCTTGACCATGAGTTTTTCCCACTCGGCGTAGGCTTCTTTGAACGACTCCGAAAACTTCGCGCCGTTGTCTTTGCCCAAGCCGAGTTGTTTGCCCGTGGCTTCTTCGTAAAAACTCATCCATTTTTGGAGGAACTCGGTTTGGAGTCCAATCCATTTTTGAAACAATTCGGGCGATTTTTTGAGCGCGTCGGTAGGGTCGGCGGTGAAGTTTTCTTCCACCAGCGACCGCTGACTGCGGAGCGATTCGAGCAGTATTTCGCTGCCTACTTTGGAGGTTTCGGTGAGTCCTTTGTAAGACTCCTCCCAAATTTCTTTCGATGCGCCCATCCAGTTGTTGAGCATATCTTGTTGCGTTTTGGCAAAACTTTCAAACGGAGTGGTGGTAGTGGCCATGTTCGTAACAGATTTTAGTGTAAAAGTTGAGTGTGTTGATGATGAAGTGTGTCTTGCGACCTTTGATGCTTCAAAAGTACCACACGACTTCCATAGCGTGCTGCGGTTTTGGGGTCATCGTCCCAAGAAAAGGGGTGAATCCTCGCTTTTGTGGGGTAAAACTTCAAGGCATGAAGCGAAGCCGTTGAAAAAGTGCCTCTTTGTAGGCATCGCCGACGGGGATATATTCTTCTCGTACCAGCAAATTGCGGTCTTCGATGGCATCAATTTTGGTCAGATTGACCACATACGAACGATGGACGCGCTCAAACAGCGCGTCGGGAAGTTGTTGATGGACATCCCCCAAACTGTGGCTCACCAAGTACCGCGCCTCGGTGGTACGAATGATGGCGTAGATGTCTTTGGCCTGTACCCAAAGCATATCGGCAAATCGGATTTTTTCGTAGCGGTTTTTGACCTTAAAAAAAATCCCATCTTCGATGACAAGCGGTGGGGGGACGGCAGGAGTAGTAGCATCTTTCATGTTTTTCGGCATTGACTTATTCTTGAAATTGTACAAACCGCACAATTTTATGGTTACGCCTTATATTTATACAAGACCAAACAAAGATGAGCAAATAAGTTGATTGTCAAACAATAATCTATACCTCTTTACCAACAAAACCACTCAAATCATTTTTTTTTACTGAAACATCCCTTAGTTTCGTGCAAAATAGATGGCAACATCTTTTAGGCTTATTTCTATCCTTTCAACACTTCAAAACATCAACAAACAATGAGCAACGCAAACCGCATCGCCCTGGTGACAGGTGCCACAGGTGGTCTTGGGACCGACATGTGCAAAAAACTCTACGACGACGGCTACGTGGTCGTGGCCAACTTCCGCAGCGACGAAAAAGGCCGCGAATGGTACGATGAACGCAAACTCGAAGGCTACGATTTTTACATGGCCAAAGGCGACGTGACCGACTACGAAGATGTAGGACGGATGATCGCCACCATCAAAGAAAAAATAGGGCCTATTTCGATTTTGATTAACAACGCGGGCATCACTCGTGACAAACCTTTCTGGAAAATGGACGCGGCATCGTGGCACGCGGTGATAGACACCAACCTCACCAGTGTCTTCAACTGCTCGCGGCACGTCATCGAAGACATGATAGCGCAGCAATTTGGGCGTATCATCAACATTTCGTCGGTCAATGGCCAACGGGGGCAGTTTGGACAAACCAACTACTCTGCCGCCAAAGCTGGGATGCACGGCTTTACCAAGTCGCTGGCGATGGAAGTAGCCCGCAAAGGCATCACCGTCAATACCATCTCGCCGGGTTATATCGCTACCGATATGGTAATGGCCGTCAAGGAGGAAGTTCGCAACAAAATCGTGGAGCAAATCCCGATGGGACGGCTCGGTGGGACCGAAGAAATCGCCTATTTGGTGTCGTTTTTGGCCTCTGGTAAAGCCAATTACATCACGGGGGCGAACTACGCCATCAACGGCGGCCAACACGTCTATTAGCAATCAATCAACAAACTACCATTATGACCACTTCATCAACCAACGGGAAGGCTTATTTTGACGAATGGGCTGACTATCAAAAGAAATTTTTTGAAACTGGGGCCAAAATGACCGAAGAAATGCTCAAAGTAGCCAATGGTTCGGAGTATTTGAAACCCATGGCCGACTTCTACGACAAACAAATGGACTGGTTGAAGACCATGACAAAAAACCAGCCCTCATTCACCAAAATGGGCTTTGAGCCTATGTTTGACTTGCCTTCTATCGCCGATACCCTCGATGATTTCAAGGTCTATTGGGACGCCATCCTGCGCAGTATTCAGTTTGGTGTGTGGGACAAGTCCGTGTGGTCACAGTGGTTTTCGGACGAAAAACTCAAAGATATGACCAGCCAAATGTTGGGGGTCAATCTGAACAAAGAGATGCAGCCCATCGTCAATGACATCAACAAATTTTTTGAGGCACTCATCAATGATTACCGCGACAACGCCGACTACGCTACCAAGTTTTGGACGGAAGGACTCAAAGACGTGAAGCCTTCGCTCATGGGGCCAGAAATGGTGATGATGATGAATCACTTCTTCAACGACAACGTGCAGCGCGGCATGAAGCCCTTGGCCAAACTGTTTCCTGTCAAAGAACGCGACGAAATCATCGAAGCCTTCAAAAACGTGCAGTACAGCTATTTGGGTTTTTTTACGAAATTTTCGCAGATGCAAACCCTGCTCGTAGAAAGTGGCGCGTCGGTGTTTCCAGAGGTCATCAAGCATTTTTACGGTGAGTTTGAAACAACGGGCAAACTGCCTGATTATGACGCATTTTTCGGCAAATACATCGAGATTACCGAAAACAAACTCATCCAAACGCTCAACACGTCGGAGTATTCTAAGTTGCAGTCGTCGGTGGCCAATGCCCTCGTGACCTCGCGCAAAGAGATGGAAAAATTGAAGGAGTTGTTGTTTGAGGGAATGCCTTTTGTCAAATACGGGGAGTTTGACGACGCCCTGCTCGAAATCAGTACTCTCAAGCGCAAAATGCGTAAACTCGCTACCAAACTCGAGAACCTGCCCAAAGATAACAGTGACGCACAAGAAGCACGCTTGGCAGAATTGGAGAAAAAAGCGGCTGACTACGAGCAACTTACTGCTAAGTATGACACCCTAAGCGCACAGGTAGCGTCGGTGTTGGCGTTGGTAGAAGCCCAAAAAGCAGAATTGGCCGCTTTGAAAGCCGCTCCTGCCGCCGCCGCCCCGACTTTGTTTGAAACTACCCTTGCCCCGAAAACGAAGAAAGTGAAGAAAAATTAAAAAACCAATACCATGAATACTGTCGAAAGAAACATACATAGCTACCTCAAAAAATCGGTGGGTGTAGCCAAAGGCGTGCAAGCACTCGCCGACATTGAAGTTGATTTGGCCACTACCCCCCGCGAATTGGTGATGCAGGTGGGCAAGACCAAACTCTACCATTTTACCAATGACAACCTAAAAGTCAAAACCCCCATTTTGATTTCTTACGCGCTTGTCAATACTTGGAAAATGATGGACCTCCAAGACGACCGCAGTCTTATCAAAAAACTCCTTTCCGAAGGCTTAGATGTATATCTCATCGAGACTGGACACCCCTCGCGCGCCGACCGCTTCAAAACCATAGACGACTACGTAAACGGCGACATCAACGACTGCGTGGATTTTGTCCGGGAAGAAACGGGCCACGATGCCATCAATCTTCTCGGCGTATGTCAAGGAGGTACGTTGGGAATGATTTACAGCGCGTTGTATCCCCAAAAAATCAAAAACATCGTGCTGCTCGTCACGCCCGTTGATTTCTTTGTGGAAGACGGGCTGCTCTTCAAATGGTCGCGCGATATGGATATTGACAAACTCGTGGACAATTTTGACGGGGTGGTGCCTGGCAAATTTTTGGATTCAGGCTTTGTTTTGCTCAAACCCATGGGACCCGTCCGCAAGCAGATGGGTTTGCCCTCGCTGATGGAGCAGCCGCATACTTTTCAGAACTTTTTGCGGATGGAAAAATGGGTCAATGATACCCCCGACCAAGCAGGGGAGCTTTATCGGCAGTTTATCAAAGACCTTTATCAAAACAACAAACTCATCAATGGCGAGATGAAAGTTGGGGATAAAGTAGTAGATTTGAAAAATATTAAGTGTCCTGTTATGAACATTTACGCCCGCGAAGACCACATCGTGCCACCGTCGGCCACCAAGCCCATCAACGACGCCATTGGGTCAGAAGACAGTACCCTTTACGAGTTCCCTGGTGGGCATATTGGGGTGTTTGTGGGCGCGCGTTCTCAAAAAGAACTCGGTCCTTCGATTGTCAGTTGGTTGGCCGAGCGCGACGCCTAGTATTGTTCCACCAATTCAGTATAAACTTCATCAATCATGCAAGAGGTATTTATCGTTTCAGCCGTAAGAACACCCCTCGGGAGCTTTGGCGGCTCGTTGTCGGGGGTAGCTGCTACCAAACTGGGCGCCGCCGCCATCAGTGGCGCACTCGCCAAAATCAACCTTGACCCCGCTGCCGTGGAGGCAGTTTATATGGGCAATGTCGTCTCGGCCAACGTCGGACAAGCCCCTGCCCGTCAGGCGGCTATCTTCGGGGGTTTGAGCAAAAATGTGACCTGTACCACCCTCAACAAAGTGTGTGCGTCGGGCATGAAAGCCATCATGCAGGCTTCCCAAGACATCATGCTCGGCCATGCCGACGTGGTGGTAGCGGGCGGCATGGAAAATATGTCGCAAGCACCATTTTATCTCGAAAAAGGGCGTTTTGGCGGCTATGGCTACGGCAACGGCGTACTGGTTGACGGTTTGGCCAAAGACGGCCTCACCGATGTCTATGGCGGTATGGCCATGGGCGTCTGTGCCGACGCCACCGCGACCAAATACGGCATCACCCGCGAAGAACAAGACGCTTTTGCCGTCTCGTCGTATCAGCGGAGTGCGGCGGCTTGGGAGGCGGGCTATTTTCAAAACGAAGTCGTGGCGGTATCGGTCCCGCAGAAAAAAGGTGACGACCTCGTGGTGGCCCAAGACGAAGAATATAAAAACGTTAAATTTGACAAAATCCCAGGTTTACGCCCTGCGTTTACCAAAGATGGCACCGTGACCGCCGCCAACGCCTCTACCATCAACGACGGTGCGGCAGCACTCGTGCTGATGAGCGGCGATAAAGTCAAAGAACTCGGTCTTACACCTTTGGCACGTATTGTGTCTTTTGCCGACGCCGAGCATGAGCCAGAATGGTTTACTACGGCCCCCACCGTGGCCGCGCCCATCGCGCTCAAACGCGCGGGACTGACCGTGAACGACATTGACTATTTTGAAGTCAATGAGGCTTTTTCGGTCGTTACGATGGCTTTTATGAAAGAAATGGGCATCTCGCACGAGCAAACCAACGTCTTTGGTGGAGCAGTTTCATTGGGGCATCCGTTGGGTGCTTCGGGCGCACGTATCGTGGTCACTCTCCAAAACGTACTTGCTCAAAAAGGCGGCAAATACGGTCTCGCGGCCATTTGCAACGGCGGCGGCGGCGCGTCAGCCATTATCATTGAGAAATTGTAGGCAACGATTTTTTTAGCGAAATTCCAAAGCTATTGAATTTGGAATTTCGCTAATCTATTACGTCAAACTCCCAACCTTTGCTTTGAGTAAATCGGAAATTGTTGGAGTGCTGTATTAAATCTATCTAATCGAAGACTGTCGTACCATGAGTTGGGTTTTGAGGGTAACGGTTTCGGGGGTGAAATTGTC
Source organism: Spirosomataceae bacterium (assembly GCA_025455795.1). Lineage (GTDB taxonomy): Bacteria > Bacteroidota > Bacteroidia > Cytophagales > Spirosomataceae > Runella. Next base: position 76 of record JALOLW010000075.1, on the reverse strand, counting down.
GGCTTCCAGTTGGTTGAGCAATAACCTGACCGTGTAGCGGCCCATTTCTTGAATAGGCTGACTCACACTCGTCAAT
>JALOLW010000484.1 GCA_025455795.1 Spirosomataceae bacterium | reverse complement strand
GGGCCTTCGATGTTTGCCCTCAGCCGAGGCCGCGACACCGCCCAGCGCGTAGCCGATGCGATGTGTGCCGCTTTTGGGCAGGTGGGCATTAGCACTAAGCCATACGTGACACAAATCAACCAAGAAGGCCCCAAAGTGCTTGCGGTGGAATAATTGGAATTGACGGAACAAGGACGAACGGAACAAGGATTGACGGAATAAGGACGAACGGAATAAGGATTGACGGAACAAGGACGAACGGAACAAGGATTGACGGAATAAGGACGAACGGAAAAAGGAATACGGTAGAACGTAGTCATTTGTACGGGGTTTTTCCTCCATTTCTCCCTGTTCCATTCTTCATTTGTCCTTGTTCCATTCTCCATTTCTCCCTGTTCCGTTCTCCATTTCTCCCTGTTCCATTCTCCATTTGTCCTTGTTCCGTTCCTCCGTTTATTCTGTCTTCAATGATTTCACAGGATTCATCAGCGCGGCTTTGATGGCTTGAAATACCACCGACAAAAGCGCAATCAAAAGAGCGACGGTGGCTGTCACCGCAAAATACCACCACTGCATCTCTACGCGATAGGCGAATGTACCGAGGAGCTTGTCGCCGAGCCAATAAGCGAGTGGCATTGCTATCACAATGGCTACGCCTACCAGTCTGAGAAAAGCCCCCGAAAGCAAAGTTGTAATGCTCAATACGCTTGCCCCCAGCACTTTACGGACGCCGATTTCTTTGGTGCGCTGCTTGGCTACGAGCGAAATCAACCCGAAAATCCCCGCGCAGGCGGCTATGATAGCTACGAGTGTTACGAAGCCCGACATCTGCCAAATGTTGTCAATAGACTGGTAGGCTTGCCCCACCTCGTCTGACAAGTAGGCGTAAGTAAGCGCACGACGCGCGGGAATCTTCTTGAAGCGGGCTTCTAAATCTTTCACCACGGCCTGTCCTTTCGACTCGTCGGTGAGGCGGATTGTCAAGAAATTTCGCAGTTGTTGTTTGCCTCCGTACCAGTGAAGGAGCGGTTCGATTTGGTCTTTTAGGTCTTGATAATGAAAGTTTTTGGTGACGCCGATGACGGTATAGACTTGGTCATTGTTGTTTTGGCGAAGCCGTTTGCCCACGGCAGTAGTCCAGCCAAATGCCTTCATGGCGGCTTCGTTGATGACCACGGCGTTGTTGGCCGAGTCGGCTGAGTTGTCTTTGAAACTACGTCCTTCCAACAACGGGATTTTGTAAGTTTCAAAATACCCTTGTGTACCGCTGACGTGGCGCAAATTGACGGTTTTGGTATTATTGCCTTCTGGATAGTAGTTGTTGAAGTTGTTCCAATACCGCATGGGGGTCAAATCAGACGTACAAAAAGACAACACATTGGGGTTTTGGCGAAGTTGGTCGAGGATGACCCGCGTTTCCGAAATAGCCGTTTCCACGTTTTTATAGGCCAAATCAGTCTTGAAAACCAGCACATTGTTTTTGTCATAGCCCATGTCGGCGGTTTTCATGTAGCTGATTTGCTCGCGCATCCCAATCGTCCCCGCAATCATGATGATAGCCAACGAAAACTGCAAGACAATGAGGCTGTTTTGGCGCAAACGCCCTCGTCGTGGATTGGTCATCAGTTGTCCTTTGACGGCTTCGGTGGTTTTGAGTCCCATCAGATAAAGCGCGGGATACGTCCCCGCCACGATGGCCACGGTCAGTACAATGCCCAAAATCGTGAGGATAGTGGGGTAATCGTTAGAAAATGAAATATCAAGCTGCATGCGTCCGTCGCGCATTCGGTTGAAGGCAGGAATCAAGTAATAAATGGCAAACAATACCGACAGCCCCAACGACGCCAACATCACGATGCCCGATTCTATCCAAAACTGCGTGAGAACGATACGTCTGCTGGCGCCTACTACCTGTCGCATCGCTACTTCTTTGGCCCGTGGGAGAGCCGAGGCCACGTTGAGATTGACGAGGTTGATGCTGATAATGAGCAATAAAAACACTGCAATGGCAATAGCTCCGTAAATCAGCCCTGAAAAAGTGGGTGTTTGGTCGTAGATAAAATCTTGGTATCGCTCCAAGTGCAGCACTGTTTTTTGAGATTCGGGGGCAAAGTGCGCTTTCACCAACTGCGGCAGCTTGGCTTCTAAGGCGGCCTTGTCGGTGCCTTTTTTGAGCATTACAAACACCGACGCGAAGGTGTTGTACCAGTCGGCATTTTGGGAAAAACTGGGGTTCATTTTCAACAATTCTGCCGACATCAGCACCTGAAACTGCTGCGACGAATTGGCGGGGAATTTTTCCAACACACCTGTCACTTTGACTTGCAGCGTGTCGTCGAGCGTCACGATTTTACCCACGGGATTGGTTTTGCCAAACAAATTTTCGGCCAAACTTTCGCTCAATACCAGCGAGTAGCGGTCGCGGAGGGCGGTGGCTTTGTCGCCGTATTTGAGTGGATACGAAAACACCCTAAAAAAAGTTGAATCCACAAAAACCGTACTTTCTTGTAGGTCTTTGGTACCGACATGAATCCACGGCCAATACCACGACTGAATGTGTGTCCCTGTTTCGATTTCGGGGTAGTCTTTTAGCATTTGGTCCAGTAGTGGATAGACCGTCTGCGGGTAGCGGTTGCCGCCTGCTTCCGACTGCACGTAGTAAAGGCGGTCACTGTTTTCGTGGAACGCATCCCAAGTAAGGCATTTTTGGGCAAAAAGCACCAATACCACCACGCAAGCCATGCCGACCGACATGCCGAGGAGGTTGATGACCGTAAACAACCTGTTCTTCCACAGGTTACGAAAGGCGATTTTTAGGTAATTGCTTATCATAGAGCCCCCTAACCCCCGGAGGGGGAACGCTGGGTAAGCGTGTTTTTTTAAGTTTGCCCCGATTTTTTGGCTGTTTAAGCCCCCATCGGGGGTTGGGGGGCTTTATTCCGTCTTTAAACTCTTCACAGGATTCATCAAAGCAGCCTTAATACTTTGATACCCCACCGTCAAGAAGGCAATCAAAACAGCCAAAGCTCCCGCCGCCGCAAATATCCACCAACTGATTTGGATTCGGTAGGCAAAATCAGCCAGCCATTTG
>JALOLW010000483.1 GCA_025455795.1 Spirosomataceae bacterium | reverse complement strand
GCCTCACTCCGAGAAATCAACCAGCAAGTGACTGTCGTACAGCGCATTGGGCGCATGATGGACCGACAATTAGACCCACTTGGTAGTGCGATTTTACACGAGGAAATTGTCGCCCGTGGCATAGAAGTTTTTTACAACGACGAAGTAGAACAATTTTACGGCCAAACCCAAATCAAAGGGGGGCGGCTCAAATCAGGCCAACGCATTGACTGTCAGGCTATCATTGCGGCCGCAGGAACCGTACCCAACGTGCAGTTGGCCGTAGAAGCAGGGTTGGAATGTAACCGTGGCATTGAACTCTCCGATAAACGCCTTCAACTACTGCGGTCGGGTCAGAAAGCTGAGCCTGTGTTGGGCAAATTGGTCTGCTCATGCAACGGAGTAGGGGAGGGCAATCTCCTCAAAGCCATCGAAAGTGGTTGTACTGATTTCACCAGTCTTTGTCAGCGCACAGGTGCAGGCACGGGCTGCGGGAGCTGCAGGCCCGAAGTGAGGGGGATTTTGGAGGGCGCGGCACAAACGGTCGCGTAATCCTCGCCTATTTATACGCTTCTATCTCCCGAATCAATCCCTTATATTCGGCCAATTCTTCGGCTTTTTTATAGAAGTTCAAGGCTTTTTTGCGGTCGCCAGCACGGTGGGCTATCCGCGCCAAACCCGCGTAGGCGTTGGCGTGGTATTCTTTGCTGTACTCGTCATCGTGTGGCTGACGAAGAGCCGCTTGATAGAGTTTTGCCGCTTCTGCGTCGTTTTTGAGGTGTTTTTCGTGATAAATTCCCTCAAAAGTCCGCCATGCAATCGGAAAAAACTTGTCGGTTCGTTTTTTAAGTTGTGCCAAAGGCTCTTCTGCTTGTCCGTACTTTTGATTGATGAGCAATGCTTCCACATACTTCATCAAAAACGTGGGATTTTGGGGGTATTTTTGGTGCAACTGTGTCAGATGTGCGAGGGCTCGGTCGTACTTGAACTCGTGTTTAAGATAAATCCTTGCCAGATAAAAGGCCGACTCAGTCCGCGCAAAAACACCTTTGCGGGCGGCTGTTTCCATTTGCCGTAGCCCTTCCTCTTTGTTGCCGTCCTTAAAAAAAATCACGAGAGGCTTTACAATCGGGTGGTCGTTGGGGTAGCGAATCACGTAGTAATTATAAAGCCCCGAAGACAGATAAAACTCAGGATTGCGCTCCATGTACTTAAATCCATCCATCACATAGTTGTAGGCTTTTTTGCCTTCGGTCGCAGCTTTGATTTTATCGTCGTTGTAGTTGTGTATCAATGCGATATACCCGTGACCCGCCATCGAAAAAAACGCCGCTTCGGGGCGCGTTTTTTCGTCTTTTTCAAGAACCTTGGCTTTGACAATACACTCTTCCAACAACTTCAAATACTGCCCCGCCACGGCTTTGTTGTCTTTGACGGGCAAATATTGCCATTGCAACTGCATGGCGCGCAGCATCGGATTGACAGGATGGTTGGGGTATTTGGCGCGGATTTGTTTGGCAATCGGCTCTATCTCATTGAACTCATAATTGTAAATGTGGTCAATCGTTTGTAGCACAAGCGATTGGGTGGGCGCATCGTAGAGAATTTGGGAAAATGACGCAAAAGAGAAAAATAACGACCAGAGAACGAACAGATATTTCATGGGGCTGTTAAAGCTGATTGGTTTGGAATTTTGGGCTTCAAGTCGAAACCTTTACCTTTGTCCATAACGTTAAAAAAAAGAAAAATAGTTTCTTGATGATTCAATACGAGCATTTCTCTCTCCCCAACGGCCTGCGGGTCTATGTCCATGAAGATCACAGCACGCCCATGGCCGCAGTCAATATTTTGTACAACGTAGGCTCGCGCGACGAGGACGAAAACCGCACGGGTTTTGCCCACTTGTTTGAACACCTGATGTTTGGAGGCTCTCAAAACATTCCTTCTTACGACGAGCCTTTGCAGCGCGTGGGGGCCGAAAACAACGCTTTTACCTCTCCCGACCTCACCAACTACTACATCACGCTTCCCGCCGACAACCTCGAAACGGCCTTTTGGCTCGAATCCGACCGAATGATGAGCCTTTCTTTTGACCCCAAAGTGCTGGAAGTGCAACAAAAAGTAGTCATCGAGGAGTTTAAACAACGCTACCTCAATCAGCCCTACGGCGACGTTTGGCTCAAACTGCGCCCGTTGGCTTACCAAGTGCACCCTTATCGCTGGGCCACGATTGGCAAGGACATCAGCCACATCGAAAATGCTACAATGGACGACGTGAAGGCATTTTTTTATAAATACTATTTGCCCAACAATGCCATTTTGGTCGTAGCAGGCCACGTGACAGTGCCGCAGGTGAAAACATTGACTGAGAAGTGGTTTGGGCCGATTGCCGCAGGTGCCGACTACCATCGCAATCTCCCCAAAGAACCCGTACAAACGGAAGCGCGGTTTTTGGAAACAGAAGCCAAAGTACCCCTCAACGCGCTTTATAAAACCTACAAAATGCCAGGTCGTTTTGAGGCAGGCTTTCACGCCGCCGATTTAATGGGCGACATATTGGGACGGGGGAAATCGGCAAGATTGTACCAAAAACTCCTGAAACAAAGGCAGTTGTTTTCCAACATAAACGCTTACATCACGTCGTCGCTGGATACGGGGCTGCTCGTAGTGCAGGGCAATCTCAACGCGGGCGTATCGCTCGAAGCCGCCGATGCCGCCGTAGAAGAAGAAATCGAAGCATTGGTAGAAGAGGGGATTTCAGAAACTGAGTTGAGCAAAGTCAAAAACCAAGCCGAATCCACGTTGGCATTTGCCGAAGTAGAACTCCTCAACCGCGCCATGAACCTCGCCTTTGCCGCCAACGCAGGCAGTGCCGACCTCATCAACCAAGAAGCGCAAAAAATACAGGCCGTGAGCGTGACTGATGTCGCGGCTATCTCCAAGCAAGTCCTCAACAAAAACAACGCTTCTACTTTATATTACAGAAGTAAATTGTGAAATTGCAACATTTTGAATCCATGAAATCTCCTCTAATCCCTCGCATCGGTCTTGGCTATGACGTACACCAGATGGAAGAAGGACGACCTTTTTGGCTCGGCGG
>JALOLW010000074.1 GCA_025455795.1 Spirosomataceae bacterium | reverse complement strand
TGGCGCCGCAGATCAGCAGGAAGACCATCGAGACGACCACCCCGCGCGTGCGGAGCATCGCCCACGGCTTATTTAAACAACTTACCGTTGGCAGTAATGTTGAACTTCTGAGTGAGTACGTAAATCAGCGTTACGAAAACGTCCCTGCCAACTTATCGGAGGCCATAAACACCTTCGTGGAGCAGTTGCAACGGGAAGAACTGTTGCTTGAAACAGACGAAATTCAGCCGCAAGAGGAGGCTGTTCCTATTTCCAAACAGCCCTTTTCGTTGCCTGTGTTAGAAATTTACGACGACATGCAAGAACTCCTCTTACTCGACCCCGTTCACGAAGTACAACCCACCGAAGGATGGCCGCTGAAGAAATAGATACTCCTGTTGTAAGCGTCATTATGCCCGTTTATAATGGCGAAAAATACCTTAAAGAAGCCATTGAAAGCGTGCTTACGCAAACGTATCAATCCATTGAGCTTATTGTGATCAATGATGGCTCTGCTGACAGCTCCGAAGAAATCATTCAATCTTACGGCGAACGAATCATTTATCTTTGCCAGGCCAATAAAGGCGTGGGCGCGGCACGAAATGTGGGCATACAGGCCGCTAAGGGCGAATACATTGCGTTTTTAGACCAAGACGACTGGTATCCTGCCGAGAGAATTGATTTCTTAGTCAAAGAAGCAAAAAAAAATGACGCTCCAGTTACTATAGGTTACTCGCAGTACGTGTTTGAAACTCCCGAAGCCCGCCAACGTTGGCCACAAGTACCCGCAGACGGACGAATGTTTGTATCAGGACTGGGAGCAGGCTTATTCAAAAAAGATGTTTTTGAAGAGCATGGGCCGTTTGTAGAAGACCTCCGCTCGGGCGACGATTTGGAGTGGTTTCATCGGCTGAAAACCGCAGGCGTTGAAATAGACAGAATATCCCAAATTACCCTTTTTTATCGCCAAAACGGGGCCAATACCTCGTCTGATGTAGCAAAGAGTAGTACTATTTTGATAGATTCGTTGAAATATATTTTGGAAAAAAAGCGTAGCCAAAACCATGCTTAGTGTCATCATCCCTGTTTACAATGCAGAAAAGTTCATTAGAAAAGCACTTCAAAATGTGATAGAGCAGGCAATGGATAACATTGAAATAATAGTAATAGACGATGGTTCTACTGACCAATCTGCGGACGTTATACAGCGAGAATTTCCGATGGTGAAGTACATTTATCAACTCAATCAGGGGGCATCAAAGGCCAGAAATACGGGGATTGAGGCTGCTACGGGTAAATATATCGCTTTTTTGGACGTAGATGACCAATGGCCATTGGGTAAACTGAAACGGCAATTGGCATTTTTGGAAAGTAACGCCGATACTGCCCTCATCTGGGACATGGTAGATTTGGTTTTTGACAATGGCCACGTTGAAAAACAAAACTGGGCCGACAGAAATACCCAAAAATTGCCACTTATGTGCCTCGGTGCGGGTTTGTTCAGAAAAAGTGTATTTGATGAAGTAGGCTTGTTTGACATCAATTTGAACATTGGCGAAGACTGGGACTGGTACAACCGTGCCGTAGAAAAAGGGATAAAAATTGAAAGAACCCAAAACGTGGGGTTGCTGTACCTTCGCCACGATACCAACTTAACCAAAGACTTGGCAAAACTCAACCAACAAACCGTTTTTTTGCTCAAACACACCCTCGACCGCCGCCGTCAAAACCAATCATCCATTTAATGCAATCTCCTGCCCCTATTTCTGTTATTATCCCTGTTTACAACGGGGAAAAATATTTGTTAGAATGTCTAAATTCGGTGTTCCAACAAACTACGCCCCCTGCCGAAGTAATTGTTGTAAACGATGGCTCTACCGATACCACGCTCCAAAAATTGGAAGCATACCCAGGTATAAGCCTTATTATTTCGACCGAAAATCGGGGGCCATCAGCCACGCTTAACGAAGGTATCAGCCACGCTACGCAACCGTGGATAGCTTTTTTAGACGCTGACGACTGCTGGATTTCGCAAAAATTAGAGTGGCAATATCAATATTTGCGACAAGATACCGCCATTAAGATTCTTTTTGGAAGAATGTTACAGTTTCACAGCCCAGAGCTTTCAGCTGAAGAAAAGGCAAAAATTTATTGTCCCAACGTGCCAGAAATGGGTTGGGTAAAACCTACCATGCTGGTGCATCATTCCGTTTTTGCGGAGGTAGGTTATTTTAACGAAACCCTCAGGCATGGTGATTTCATAGACTGGTTTGAGCGAGTCAAGGAAGCAGGCGTTAAGTTTGATATGATAGACGAAGTGGTACTTCGACGACGGTTGCACCTCAACAGCCTAACACGGCAGTTATCCTTTCAGAAAGATTATGCTCGCTTGTTGAAAGAACGATTGGACCGAAAGCGCAACTTAAAATGATGACGCCATTTTTCAAAGCAGCACCAAATGATTGCTAACTTGTGAAAAGAACGCTTGAAAACGCTATCAAAAAAAACACTCATGAATGTAATCCCCATTTCTGTCATTATCCCCGTTTACAACGCCGAACTGTACTTGGTAGAATGTTTGGATTCTGTTTTTAAGCAAACGTTGCTGCCGCAGGAGGTAATCGTAATTGATGATGGCTCAAAAGACACGTCATTGCCTATTCTGCAAAACTATCCGCAAACGTTGCGTATTTTTTCAAGGCCCAACAAAGGGCTAGCCGCCACGCTCAACGAGGCCATTGGCTACGCCCAAAACGAATACGTTGCGTTTTTGGACAACGACGACTGTTGGAATCCCAATAAGCTAGCGCGGCAATGGGTACACTTGCAGCAGCACCCAGAGTTAGATGCGTGTTTTAGTTTAATTCAGCAATTTATCAGCCCCGAAGTAGTGGACAAGGCGCAGTTTATCGTACCCGACGCGCCCCAAAAAGGCGTCTGCAAAACGGCTATGCTGATTCGGAAAACTACTTTTGAACGGCTAGGCCAATTTGATGCAAATTTGGACAGTTGCGATTTTGTGGACTGGATAGCCCGCGTAACGCTCCGCGATTTTCGATATGAAGTACTGGACGAAGTACTGGCCTACCGACGGATTCGCCCCAATTCAATGTCGCAGTTTAGTGCTTATAAACAAACCATCTCGTCTATTTTGATGAGACGTTTACAAGAAAAACGGCTGAAAAATCAATGATAGCACCCCAGCACTTCCACCTACTCAAAGCCGCACTTTGGCCGCCACAGGAGGCACTAACGTTTTGGCGAAAGTGGGTGGCCGAGCGCAAATTTGAGGCTTCAATATTGGAGAATCCCAACGTTTTGCCGCTGCTTTTCGACCCCGTTGATGCCGCTTCACAACAACTTTTGCCTTTTGTAGCCCAGCACCTTCAACACACCGACGACCCGTTTGTCCAAAAACTAAAAGGAAACATACGACACCACTGGCTCTCTAACCAATATTCGTTAAACCAAGCCCAGCAGATTTGCAAGATATTCCAAAGCATCAATGGCCAAACACTTGTGTTGAAAAATATGGCCATGAGCAAAGGGTATTATCAAAATTTAGAAATTCAGTTTTCGAGAGATTTGGACATCGCAGTTAGAGGTATTGACAGGCAAACGGTCATTGATACACTTACCGCCACGCCATTTAATTTAACCCTGTCGGCGGTAGAGAAAAGCCAAATAGAGTATGCCTCATTCACGCGGTTTTATGATGCCACCACCAAAAAAGCGGTAAACATTCACTGGCACCTGTTCCAAGAATATCCTTCGGCAGGGGTTGATGATTTATTTTGGCAAAACACCAGCACATTAGATTTGGGGGCGGGTGTAGTTTCACAGGTTTTACGGCCTATTTATCAACTTTTTTATACCCTTGTCCATGGGCTATACAAACCTGCTCATTTGTCAGTCAGTTGGGTAGCCGATGCGGTTTTTCTCATCAAAAACGAGAAAATAGATTGGTCAGTAATTTTAGATTTAACCAAAAAGTTGAAGTATGCGACCGCGTTTCAAGCGGCTTTACCTTTGCTAAAAACGGAATTTGGGGCTGATATTTCCGATGAAGTATGCACAAAAATGGCATCTTTGCCAAGTAGCAAGGCCGAACGTTGCTATTTTGAGCAGGCCATTACCTTCACGAAACCCCGTGACGTAATTGGGTACGGACAGCGTAATTTTTGGCTATACGAGGCTTATCTCAAATATCATTCAAAAACGCAAAAGCCATTTTTAGTTTGGTTTTTGAGCAAAGTTTTAAAACGCCTATTGGCATAAATGCACACGTCTATCGTTATCGTATCCGTTTTAACGTTTCTGATTCACTACGTCGGAACGCTCTCGCTTTCTATACGCTTGGTGGGTCTCAAAACGCAATTGTGGAGTATGTCTTTTGCTATTTTCAATATCATTTCTATTGTGTCGCGGGTGTCAAATACGCTCCAAGCACCACTAATGGCCAAGTACGTTGAAACCCAAATTCAGACAGGTCAGACCACCGACCTATCTTATTTTCGAGTGGTAATTTTGTGCGCTACGTTGGGGACAGCAGCCGCAGGGTTTTCGATGCCCACCTTTCAGCGATTACTCTCGGTAGCAGTGGTAAAATATTACGAACTTCATTCGTTTATCAAGGTTTTTGGGAAAGCGTTAAGTCCAAAAGCATTGCCTTATTATCGCCAGAGTTTTAAGCGTTTATCTTGGAATGTTTGGCAACTGCTCAAAAATCGTGAAGGAATCACGCTCAAAATGCTGCTCGTCAATGTCTTGGTCAATGCCATCGCTACCATTGCGGTCTTGGCTTGCTTGTATGCGGGCTATCTCAATCCCAATTTACGAGCTACTGCCAGTTCAATGAGCGGTGTGGTTAATGGTCTTTCGGTGGCGTTGGCATTGGTGCTGGTGGATCCCTACGTCGCATTGTTTTCGGACGAGGTAAATGTTGGAAAACGCCCTAAAACGGACTATTATCGCTACATTGCCTTCTTGTTTGTAGCCCGCTTGTTGGGTACGGTATTGGCTCAATTCCTGCTTTTGCCGTTTGCTCATTTGGTATTATGGATAGTAGAGTGGCAGCTTTTTTAAATTTCAAACTTGGACTGGTTTTTGTAAGAGTTCGTGGGAAAACCTACATTTGTAACCATATTCATTTGCTATTTCAAACCAAAACATTTGATGAACAAACTCCTTGACTTCCGTAAACTTTGGCCGCATTTGCTGGTTATTGTTGGATTTGCTTTTCTTTCGCTCGGTTATATGAGCCCTGTATTGAAAAACAAAATGCTCGGTACAGGCGACCCCAATCAATTCCGGGCGATTCAGACGGAGTTACGTAATCACAGCCTCCAAACAGGCGAATATACGGGTTGGACCAACAGCCAATTTGGCGGTATGCCCACGTATTTTATCGGGGGTGATTATTCACGCGGAATTTTCCACAAAATTCAACCTTACCTCTACAATATTCTCACCCTGCAAGGCAGCTACATTTTCTTCTATTTGGTAGGAATGTACATTTTACTGTTAGCGTTGGGTTGCGGGCTGTGGAGTAGTTTGTTGGGGGCGATTGGGTACGCTTTTTTCTCGTATAATCTCCAAATCATCGAAGCGGGCCACTTGGCCAAAATTTATGCGTTGGCGTTTGCCCCTATTATGATGGCGGGCGTGGCGTTGGCATTTCGCGGGCGTCCGTGGGCGGGTGTGGCGCTGTTTGGCATTGGTTTGGGCCTTGAACTGAACGCCAACCACCTCCAAATCACCTTTTATTCGGCCATTGTCTTAGGCATTTTTGGCGTCTTTGAGTTTGTCTATGCCTTGCGCCAAAAACAGATGAACAATTTTATTTTGTCGGCGGTTTTGGCCGTGGTGATGGGTGGTATCGTAGCCGCCACCAACACTGCCATGCTTTGGACTACTTACGACCACTCCAAAGAAACCATCCGTGGCGGCTCTGAACTTACGCCCAAAACCGACACAACCCAAAAAACGCAAGCCAAGGGCCTTGACAAAGAATACGCCTTTCAGTGGAGTTATGGCAAACTCGAAACCCTCACTTTCTTGATTCCTGACTTTTCGGGTGGTGGCTCAGGCGGCGAACTTGATACCAAATCGGCTTCTTTCAAAGCCCTCACGGGTCTCGGTGTGGATGGAGAGCAAGCGGCTCAGTTTGTGCAAAATATGCCCACGTACTGGGGCGACCAGACCTTCGTGAGCGGGGGTGTTTATGCAGGGGCTATCATCTGCTTCTTGTTCGTTTTGGGGCTTTTCTACGCCGACAAGCGGTATCGTTGGCCGTTTGCAGTGGGTGCGTTGGTGTCGTTGATGTTGGGCTGGGGGGGCAACTTTAGCCTACTCAACTACGCCCTTTTTGACTACTTCCCGTTGTTCAATAAGTTCCGGGCCGTGAGCATGATATTGTCCGTGACGCAGTTGTGCATGATTGTAGTGGCGGCATTGGGTGTCCAAAAACTGTTTGACAATCCCCCCACGTGGGCAGATTTCAAAAAACCGTTTTTGATAAGTTTAGGCGCTACGGCTGGCTTGGCGTTGGTTTTGGCGTTGGTGCCAAGTTTGGTAGGACTCCGCAGCGACAACGACACGCAGTTTGTGAGCCAACTCACCCAAAGTTTTGGCAACAACCGCGCCGCTGCCGACAGTCTTTACAACGCCCTTTTGGAAGACCGCGCCTCGCTACTTCGCAGTGATGCCCTCCGTAGCCTCGTGTTTATTCTTTTGGCCGCAGGAGCGATTTGGGCTTTTGTGTCCCAAAAACTCAAAAACGCGGCCATCGCAGCGGGAATATTGACCATGTTGGTATTGGCTGATATGTGGGTTGTCAATAAACGCTATCTGAACAACGATGACTTCAGAACTCGCGTCACCAACTACGACGATTTGTTTCAACCCTCCGCTGCCGACCAGCAGATTTTGCAGGATAAGTCATTGAGTTATCGCGTGTTGGATGTCACCGCCAATCCTTTCACCAATGCCATTCCCTCGGCTTTTCACAAGTCATTGGGTGGATATAGTGCTGCTAAACTGCGCCGTTACCAAGATTTGATAGAAAATCAACTTTCCAAAAACAACATGAGCGTGCTGAACATGCTCAATACCAAATACTTCATTGTGGCCAACCCTCAAAGCAACCAGCCCGAAGCCCAAACCAACCCTGGGGCATTGGGCAACGCTTGGACTGTGCGGGAGTTTAAAATGGTCAATACACCCGACGAGGAAATGAAGGCGTTGGACAATTTCAACCCCCGCACGACGGCCATCGTAGATAAACGTTTTGCCGACATCATCAAAGACGCCAAACCCTCTGCCGATTCCACCGCCCAAATCACTTTGACCGCCTATAAACCCAACGCGCTGACTTACGAGTACAACAGTGCGTCACCCCAAGTGGTCGTGTTTTCGGAGATTTATTACAAAGGTAACGAAGACTGGAAATCGTACATAGACGGACAGGAAGCTCCGCATTTCCGCGCCAACTATTTACTGAGAGCCATGTCGCTGCCCGCAGGCAAGCATACGATTGAGTTCAAGTTTGACCCTGTCACCATCAAAGAGGGGCAGAAGATTGACCTTTGGTCGTCTATCGCGTTTGTGGCGTTTGTGATTGGCGCATTGGTAATAGACAGAAGAAACAAAAACAAAGCATAATCGCATGAAAATCATTGGGTTTGTGGTGATGATAGGAGTCTTGTGCGGGTGTGGGCGACCCACCACCGCGCCAGGAGGAGGGTTTGGAATGCCCATCAAGTTGGCCGAAACCGACTATCCGATTGATGTATTTTACGAAAACCAACCTACCAATCGCGCTTACACGGCACTCGGAGAAGTGAAGGTAGAAAAAGAAGTCCCGCTCGACAACCGCCAAACCAAAGGTGGCCGAATGATTTACCGTGGCAATGACGAAGACCAAAAGCGGGCATTGCTCGACCAACTCATCGTGGAAGCCGTGGCCAAAGGCGCACACGCCCTCGTCAATGTCAAGTACAAATATTACACGGGCAAAGATTACCAAGGATTTTTGATGCAAGGCACCGCCGTGAAATATGGTAATTGATAAATCGTACAAAGGTTTTTGGGGCGTGGATTACAGACCAACGCCATGAGGTATGGGTAGTCTTTTACCATGCCCTCAAAAAACTGTTCTCAGCTAGCAAATTGCCTTAAGACCGTTTGATAGTGATTTGTGACTTTTTGTTTATCTCCCAAGTACCATTCCACGTAGCCGAAGTTCATACTGTGTTTTCAATATCTTCCTTTCCTTCTAAAAAACACAAACCCGTTTTCTTCTTTAAAAAACTCCAAATTAGGGTTGGTACGATACGGCTCGGCGCGGTCAATCCGCGTTATTAGAAAAGTGGGTTTGTCCACGGGGCCGTTGAGAAGCCAATTTTCGTCGCTTGCTTCAGGGCGCACACCCGTCGGTTTACGAAAATAAAAGTACTGGGCATAACTGTGAAAACCCACAGGCCAAACGTAAATGTCCTGCCCGCGTTTGGCCTCGTAAAAATCAATCACCGTGCGCTGCGTGTAGCCTTCTATGTTGGGAACAACCACCGCCGTATAGACAAACATTAATACCGCCGTCGAGAAAAACAACAGCCTGATAGCCAAAATTTTACGATTGCTTCTAATAATAACTACGGCTACAATCACCACAAAATAACCTACGCCAAAAAGCCACTCATAGCCTTGCCACTCGACGGGAGCTTGGAGGTTGGCTACCGCAAACTTGTCATCAATATAAGGTGAAATCACGGGCGCGTACATGCCCGCAAGCGGTACGAACGTGAGCGCGAGTGCAAGCACAAAACCCACCAAAAGCAGTAGGGCGGTCATCCAACGAGGCCATTGAAATTCGCCTTTGAGCCAGCGATACAGCCACAGTGCCGCCAAATACGAAAGTGGAAAATATGCCATCGAACTGTAATGCACGATTTTGGTTTTGACAATCGAAAACACAATCATTACTACCCAAAAAAGGCAAAACATAAAAACTGTAAATGAGGTCTCTGTTGTTTGGTTGTTCCAAAATTTCCGAAAACTTCCCACGTAGCGCAGCCCTAAAACCGAAATCGGGAAACAACCTATCAGTACCACCACAAAATGATAATAAAACGGCTGTCCGTGGTCGGCTTCGGAGGTCGCACCAAGGCGATAGAGGTATTCTAAAAAAGCCAAAAACGTGGCCCAACCGCTTTCCAAAATAATGGCTGCCATCCAGCCGAGCGTTAAAATCCCCGCCGCCGCCGCGTATATGAGCAAATTTTTGAAGGAAATGACGGGTTTGAAGCGATTCAACGCCCATACTGCCGCCAGCGTGAGCGTCGGGATACCCACGCCCACGGGGCCTTTGGTCCAAACGGCCAACCCCGCAAAAATGCCCGCCAGTAAAACCTCACCCCTTCGGCCTACGGCCTCTTCCCCTCTCCTTGTCAAGGAGAGGGGGCTGGGGGTGAGGTTCGCACGCTGTTCGGGATTTGCAACCTCACCCCCTCGCTGCGCTCGTTCCCGCGCGGCGTACCGTCCTCCCCTTACCAAGGAGAAGGGGCAGGGGGTGAGGTTTACTACACTCCAAAACATAAAAAAATTGAACCACGGGTCAATAATCCCCGACTTAAAATACAAATGCGGTGTCACCGAGCCTAAGTACGCCAATGCCCACAAAAAGCCAAATTGCGCGTTGTGGAGGCGTTTGCCAATGTAAAAAAACGAAAGCAACGTCAGCACGCCCACCACGGCGTTAGGAAAACGCGCGGCAAACTCATTGACACCAAAGACTTTCATCGAAAGCACTTGTAGCCAAATAAAAAGCGGAGGTTTTTCCCAAAAAGGCTTAAAATCTATCTGTACGCGCAGGTAGTTGCCCGTGAGCAGCATCTCGCGGGCCGATTCAGCAAAATTGATTTCATCCCAATCAAACAAATGCACTTTGCCCAAAAAAGGCACAAAAAACAGGACGGCCAACAAGGCGACACTCCACGGATTTTTGAGTTTTGAAAAGACTTTGTTCATAACTTTAATTTTTATTTCACTCGTGGCACGACTGATACTAACTTGCTGATAATGAGGTTATAAGCCTTAGTCGTGCGACGAGTCCCAATTATGTCTTGCGAAGCTCCCGTTTCATTCAAGATCTCTGACCTTTATTAAAAAAATAATACAGTCCAAAAGCGGTACATATACCCAAGAATGAACCTGCATACACATCTATCAAAAAATGCTGAAACAGGTACATCCGCGAGTAGCCCACTACACAAGCCACCAGAAGCCAACCCACTTGCTGCCACGGTGACTTGCTCCAAAATGCCAACAACCCAAACACGGCAAAAGCCGAAGTAGTATGCCCTGACGGGAAGCTATTCCAATGACTTAGTTCGACACCTGCCACTGTATGGATGTTTTGCATCATGCCCGCAAAATACTCCACAGGGCGCGGTTCTTTGGGAAAAGCAAAGTTTTTGAGCAATTGCGCTACTAAACCCGAAACCGTGTAGGCTGCAAAAAGCAAAATTCCTTTCCTTTTTGACCAAAAACCGACTAAAATAGCCAAAGCCACGCAAAAGACTCCGTCGCCCGCGTGGGTGATGTATCGAAAGAAAAAATCAGCCCAGGGAGCGTGCCATTGGTTGATGTTCAAAATAATAATACCCTGGCGGTACAATACCTGCCAAACCCCAACGCTCAAGAGCAAAGCACCATAAAATCCCCAAAAAGCCGTGTGTGTGTGTGGTTGTTTTGCCTGATTCATATGCCAAAGGTAAGGCACATTGAGCGGATTTATTGATTTTTTATTTGTGTTTTCAAATCAATACCCGTAACTTTGCGTCCCATTTTACAAAGTAAGTGAAGGAGCTAATACAATATGACATAGACATTTACGGTTTGAAAGACAAACAGTACGTCTATGATTTTGAGTCTGGCAATGCGTTTTTTGAAGAATTAGAGCAGGATTTGGTGGCCAAGGGGCATTTTAAAACCCATCTTGTGATTGACAAATCCTCGACAATGTTGATGCTCAAATTCCACATCGCTGGCCAAGTCGAACTCACTTGCGACCGTAGTTTAGAGCTATTTGACGAGCCTTTCGACTTGACAGAGCGACTCATTTTGAAGTTCGGCGACCATAACGAAGCCCTATCCGACGAGATTGAGTTGATACGTCAAGATACGCCACGAATCAACGTAGCTCGACATATTTTTGATTTTATAGCGTTGGCGTTGCCCATGAAAAAGCTACATCCACGCTTCAGAAACGACGATTTGGAAGATGATGAAGAAAACCTGTTGGTCTATCAATCGTCTGATAATGAACAAGAAGACGTAGCCGACCAAGCACCCCAAAATGCTGACCCTCGCTGGGA
The DNA here is from genome assembly GCA_025455795.1 of Spirosomataceae bacterium. Classification (GTDB taxonomy): domain Bacteria; phylum Bacteroidota; class Bacteroidia; order Cytophagales; family Spirosomataceae; genus Runella. Next base: position 64 of record JALOLW010000074.1, on the reverse strand, counting down.
AGCATTGCGAAAACTAAAAGGAAATTAAATTATCAAGCACATAAAGTAGTAAACAAATAAAGCA
>JALOLW010000482.1 GCA_025455795.1 Spirosomataceae bacterium | reverse complement strand
GATACGATGCGTGCCAAACGCCAAATCAATGAGTCTGTTGCCATTCAAAATCAATTTGAACTTGACCAACTTGCCTTGCAAAGTCGGCAAGCGCAAGAACTGCAAGCCCAAAAAATGCTGGCGTTTCAGAAGCAAACCGAGATAGACCGCCTCCGCGCCAAGGCCACCACCGACCAACTTCGCGCCGAAGCCCAACAAACCGCTCTTCAAAATCAACTCCAAACCGAAGCACTTAAAACCCAAGCCCAGAAAACGCAACAAGCGCAGCAAGCCCAAATCAATAGTTTGAAAATAAGTGAATTGGACAAACAACTAACCCTCGAAAATCGCACCCGTAACTTTCTGGTAGGAGGCATAACTTTTTTGTTTTTGGTAGGAATAGTTTTGCTCAAACTCAATTCAAAACTGAAAAGTCAAAACGCGCAGTTGGCCGCTAAAAACCGCGAAATCACCGAAGCATTGCTCAAAGGCCAAACCACCGAGCGCAAGCGCGTAGCCGCCGAACTGCACGATAACCTCGGCGGCTTGCTCGGGGCGTTGAAAATGACCACCAACGTACTTGATGCCAGCACGCTACACCCCCAAGAACAAGAAATTTACGGGCAGATTGTAAAAATGATAGACGAAGCCAACGTCCAAATTCGCAGTTTGTCGCACAACATGCTACCCGAACAGCTTGAAAAACAGGGGCTTGTGGCAAGCCTCGAAACGCTCGTCAGTAAACTTAACCTCGGTCAAAAAACCAAGTTTAATCTTGTAGCAAGTGGCCTGCTGCAACGCCTCCCCAAACAAACCGAGTTCAATCTTTATACCATCGTTTTGGAACTTTGCAACAACATCTTAAAACACGCCAACGCCACCGAAGCTCTCATTGAACTACACCAAAAAAACGACGCGCTGCACCTCTTAGTAACCGACAACGGCAGCGGTTTTGACACCCAAAGTTCGACCGAAGGCATGGGTTTTCAAAACCTGAAAGAGCGGGCCAATGCCACAGGCGGCGACCTAAAAATACGCTCACTGAAAGGAGAAGGAACGGTCATTAGCCTCAAAATCAGTCAGCCAACCCGTGCCGAATCGCAAATTTGATAAGCCCCAACGCATTTTTTACACCCAGTTTTCGGAACAAATTTTTGCGGTGTGTTTCTACGGTATTGACACTCACAAAAAGCCGATCGGCTATCTGATTCGTATTGAGTTCTTGGGCAATAAGTTTTAGCACTTCTATCTCGCGCTCGGAGAGGGCTGTTAGGTCAGATATTACTTCGGTGTGGTGGACGGCAGGCACGCGGGTCAGTTCGTGAAGAATATTGGCACTCATATAAACTTCGCCTTCGGCTATCATTTTGAGGGCTTTTTCGAGTTCGGCCTTGTCTATATTTTTGGAGCCAAACCCCATTACCCCCGCACGGAGTGCTTCCCTAATCAAGGCCACGTCTTCTACCATCGAAAGCATCATCACTTTCACTTGCGGAAATCGCTGCCTGATGTGTAACATCAGCTCAATGCCTGTCATTTGGGGCATTTGGAGGTCAGAAAGTACCAAGTCTATGGGTGTATTTGAGAGTTTATCCAATGCCGCCTGCCCACTTTCCACCACTTCAATCACCTCCAAAAACTCCATTTGAGACAGCAGTACCGCCAAACTTTGGGCAAAAATGCGGTGGTCATCAACAATTAAAATATGCATTGAAAAGCCAAGGGTTGAATTGTAGTCAAAAATAGCGAGAAAAAATAGCTTCTACAACAAACAAACCGCGACATCGTTGTAACTTTGGTACGATTAATGATGGTCTGATTGACAATGAAAACACCTATTTTCTTACTGTTGCTGTTCACGCTGTGTTTGGGAGGCGTTTCGGTTTTGGCCCAAGAAAAAACCAAAAAAGAAAAACTCGAAGAAAAAGCCCAAAAACTCAGCGACCGCAAGGCCAAAGCCGACAGCTTGCTCCAAAAAGCGGGCATCAGCACCCCAAGTGCAGGGGTGAGCGGAACGGTCATGGGCAAATCTGTGACGCCCAAAGATGCCGTGGGGTTTTTTACGGAAACACTCCCCGATTTAGGGCTCAAAGTCAAAGAACTCCGAAAAGCAGAAAAAGTACGCCGCCAAAAAAAGAAGCGGTTTCATACCGAATACGACGCCAAGCCTATTCTCAAAATGACGGCCAGCCGAGGCAGCGGTGACCGCATCACCCAAGAAGAATTTCATACGTTGAAAGAGGCCCAAATCCCGCGCTTGTACGACGGAATTGACGTTTTTTGGTATGATTCTCGCGCTAAAATTATCAGTAAGTCGGCCATCAAAGACAAAGAAAGTGCGTTGATTCTGCACGGCCCTTATAAACGCTACGTGGCGGGCAACATCGTCGAGGAAGGCTACTACAACATGGGCCGCCGCGACGGACGCTGGGAAACTTACGATGCAGAGTTTCGACTACTCGACAAAACCAAATGGAGCAAAGGCGTACCTGCCGAGGCGATTGTAAGCTATTATGATTCTGCCCACACCAAAATTTGCGAAGTAGTCCCTGTGCAAATGGGCAAACGCAAGGGTGATTATCTCAAATATTATGACGGCGGCCAACTCATGGTGAAAGGTCAATACGACAACGACCTGCCCGTAGGTACATGGACGGAGTATTATCAGTTTCGTCGTCAGCGCAAGAAAGTGACCCGCTACCCGCGCTACTGGTACGAAGACGGCGAGGGCATTGTTCTCAACGAATGGGACGACAAAGGAAAAATGACCTACGAGCGTCCCAAAGACCAAACCCCCGCCGAGGAATCTGAGAATTGACGCGAGAGAATTAATAATGGAGTATCATCTTTGCCCAAGAGTTCTTTTGAGTTGATAAAAAATACGCTCTACCAATCTCAAATCCTCTGTAATTATTTCAGCCGATGCCTCCATGCCACTTTTATAGGAAAGTTGTTTGTTAGAGTTAGATTTTAGGTCATTCGGAAGTGAAACTATGGCTATAAAAAAAAGATTATCAGTCGTTGGTACTTGAGAAATAGACTTAATTTGACCTTCCACAGCACCATATTCTTCAAAAGGATAGCCCTGAAATTTGATGAGGACTTTCTG
>JALOLW010000073.1 GCA_025455795.1 Spirosomataceae bacterium | reverse complement strand
CTTAATTTTTTCCCATGCAACATCATAGTCTTTTTGCTGCATTTTGGGTAAACCCTTTTGAATACGGACCTTGTTTTCTTCCAAAGTACGCGCAAACCAAAGTGACCTCATCTTACGATACAAAGCTGAATTTTCCATGTACACAAATCATTTAGTAGCCAACAAAGCAAAATTAGTGATTTGGATAACAAAGCAAAAGCAAAGGCCGTTCATTTCTCGCCTTTGTTGTAAAAGGTAACAAAAGATTTTAGGCTCATAAATTCACTTTCTGCGCCATTTTTTGGGCTTTGAGGGCGAGTTCGGTCGCCAAAAAACAGTGGGCTTGGGTCATGGCTGTTTCGGTGCGATTGAGGACATCGTCTATGAGTTGGCGGCCATACGGCATTTCTACGTCTTTGCAGTCTATGTAGCGGGTTTCTTTGTGGTCGGTCAGAAAGAGGTGATTTCCACCCGTGCGGCTACTGCCAATGTCAATATTTTTTCGGATTTCGATAAAACCATCCGTTCCCAAAATCGTCAGGCGGCCATCGCCCCACGATTTGAGGCCGTCGGGGGTAAACCAGTCCACGCGCACGTAGCCCATGCCACCGTTGCCGCGCACCATCGTATCGCCAAAGTCTTCAAATTGAGGGTATTGCGGATAGTGCGTATTGCCTACTTGGGCGGCCACTACGTCGGCTTGGGTAGAATTGGTAAAATACAAAAACTGGTCAAACTGATGCGAGCCAATGTCGCAGATGATACCTCCAAAGTATTTTTTGTCAAAAAACCACTCAGGCCGCGATTTGATGTTCATGCGGTGTGGGCCCAAGCCGATGGTCTGTATCACTTTGCCAATCGCCCCCGCTTTGACCAGTTCGCCCGCTTTGACAGTGGCGCGGTTTTCAAAACGCTCACTGTACATGATGGAGTAAATCCGTCCCGTTTGCTTTTGGACTTTGCGTACTTGGGCGAGTTGTTCGAGCGTAGTAATGCCGGGCTTGTCGGCCATGTAGTCTTTGCCGTGCTGCATCACTCGGATGCCGAGCGGTGCTCTGTCCACGGGAATTCCTGCGCTCAAAACGAGTTGGATGGCTTTATCTTCCAAAATCTCGGCTTCGCTTCGTGCCAACTGAGCGTTGGGGTAGCGTTTTTGAAACTCCGCCACCAAATCGGGTTCTTTGGCGTAAAACGATACCAACTGCCCTCCTCCCCTCGTCACGGCCTCCACTTGGCCATAAATATGCCCGTGGTTGAGGCCAATCGCCGCAAATTTGAGGCGTGGCTCGGCTTTGGCCATTGGTGTAACAAACACCTGAGAAGCCGCAGGAGTGATAGCCGCTAATCCAGTGGCTTTGACGGCAGTGTCTTTCAAAAATTGTCGGCGCGAAGATGGCATTGTAACTAAAAGGTTAATATTGAACAAGAAAACACCGAATCTCGAATAGAGAACTATCCATTGCTTGGTTATTCAAAATTGATTTGTTCGGTATTCGATATTAATGAAAGACTTTAACCGAGATTTTTCTAACCATAACAAACGACGCAAATATGGTAAGATTCCCTAAATTTGCCCCAAAATCAATCCCAGATGAGAAGAGGTGTGTCGCAAATAATCCGTCCTTTGCTTTGGCCCAACGTCATCATTGGGATTTTGGCCATGCTCACCATCGGGCTAAGTGGCTGCGAAACAAGTAGTAGGCAAGACACTCGTATTCCGCCCTTACCTTCGGCAGACAATCAAAAACGGATAAAAATTGGAATTGAGTTTTTGGACAAAGCCATTCGGCGTAATTCCAACGTGGCGGCCAATTATCAAAAACGGGCGGAACTTTACATGGAGTTGCGAAATTGGCCGAGGGCATTGGACGACATCAACGACGCACTCGAACGTAGCCCTTCCAACGGCAATTTTTTGCTCACCCGCGCCCGCATCCTACGCCAACTCAAACGCTACAAAGAAGCCGTAGCCGATGCCCTCCGCGCCGAGGTTTTGCAGCAAAGCACCCCCGAATTGTACATTCTTTTGGGAGATTTGACCCAACAACAGCGACAGTTTCAACAAGCCAAATTGTATTTGGCGAAAGCTCTTCAAATGGCCCCTTACGACGGTGAGGCGTATTTTTACCAAGGATTGTTGGTGGCTCGTCAGGGCGACACCCTCGGGGGAATCGCGCTCATGCAGCGGGCGATTGAACTCAAACCGCGCTTTGCTCCCATTTATGCCGAACTCACTTCGATTCACACGCGCCTGCGTGAATACGACCAAGCACGCCTCTACAACAACCAAGGGCTGGGGTATTTCCCCAAAGAATCTTCGCTCCACTACGCGCGGGGAGAGATGTATCACCGCCTGAAACGTTTGGACAGTGCGCTGATTTCGTACCGAAAAGCGGCTGTCTTTGATACCACCAATTACTTGGCTGATTTTCAGGCTGGTACAATTTACCTCAAATGGAACAGTTTGCCGCAAGCCGTCAAAAGTTTTGAAAAAACGATTCGCTTCAACCCCAAAATGCCCCAAGTCAATTTTATGCTGGGTACGGCCTACGACCGCCTCGGCAATTTGGAAAAAGCCATCGAACAGTACGATTTGGCCTCCAAAGCCAATCCCGCCGACTGGAAAGCACGTGGACGGCTGTACCGCGCCCAACAACGCAAAAACTATTTTGATACATACGGTTACTTACCTCCTGTCACCGCCAAAGCCGCCGAAGAAGACATTGAGGAAGAAACCACTGAGCCAGAAAAAGCCCTTGACGACCGTATAAAAATAGAAGTGATAACGCCTCGCTTAGAACTTAAAACCAAAACAGATACGGCACGAAATTTGAGAATAAGACAGTAATTGTTTCAATAAATTCTAATCAATAAAGCGATGAATACCAACATTAATCATATCAATCAACAAATGGCTTATCTCAATGCAAGGCATTTGGAGGAGTTGGCATTGTTTGTAGAGTTCTTACTTTTGAAACAAGAACAAACGCAAATTCAAGAACTTAAACCACAAGAAAATGTATTGAGCGATATACAGCGTATTGATATTCCTGTGAGTCACCACATAATTAATCGCGCCGACCTTTATGACAATCGTATCTAATTCCAAAATTTTTATTGACACCAATATCCTGTTTTATGCCAACAATCCCTCTGATGAATTTGGAGCAATAGCTTCCGACAAAATAAATGCACTGGCACGTTCCAATAATGAACTAATCATTAGTGGTCAAATCTTAAGAGAATACGCTGCCGTTACTTTTAGAAATTCACTTTACCACAAGCTTAAAATGAGTGAAATCATTCCGAAAGTCTTAGGCAATATTGAAGTCTTTCGTAGTAGTTTTACCGTCATATACGAAGATGATGAAATCGTATCTTCCTGGATAGAATTGCTTCCCAAAATAACTACTTCTAAGGATGTATTTGATTTCAATATTGCGGCAACACTCAAAGTTGCTGGTATTGAATACATTTTTACCCACAACGTCAGTGATTTTGAAAAGTTTAGTGATTGGTTAACAGTAATTCCCTTGGTAGAGTAAATCGTTTTTTCATATTCAGTTGAGCAAAATAAAGAAAAAAGACAGTACAACCAATCAATTTTCAATGGATTCAATCAATGTAACTCTCCCCGACGGCAGCATTCGTAAGTATGCCGAGGGTTCGTCCAGTATGGACATCGCGCTGAGTATCAGCGAAGGACTGGCCCGCAACGTGCTGGCCGCCAAAGTAAACGGTCAAGTGTGGGATGCCTCGCGCCCTATCTACACCGACGCCACCGTGCAACTCCTCACTTGGAACGACCCCGAAGGCAAGGCCACGTTCTGGCACTCTTCGGCCCACCTAATGGCCGAAGCCATCGAAGCCCACTTCCCTGGCACTAAGTTTGGCATTGGCCCTGCCATCGAAACGGGTTTTTACTACGACATTGACTTGGGAGGTAAGCCCTTTTCGCCCGAGGACTTCAAAAAAATCGAAGACAAAATGCTCGAATTGGCCCGTCAAAAAAGCGAGTACGTGCGCTCCGAAGTAAGCAAAACCGACGCGATTCAGTATTTTACCGAAAAAGGCGACCAATACAAACTCGAACTTATAGACGGCCTCGAAGATGGCCAAATTACGTTTTATCAGCAGGGCAATTTCACCGATTTATGCCGTGGGCCGCACATCCCCAACACGGGTTTTGTCAAGGCCGTCAAACTCATGAACGTGGCGGGGGCTTACTGGCGCGGCGACGAAAAACGCCCCATGCTCACCCGCATTTATGCCGTGACGTTCCCGAAACAAAAAGAACTGGAAGATTACCTGACGGTGTTGGAAGAAGCCAAAAAACGCGACCACCGCAAGTTGGGCAAAGAACTCGAACTCTTTACGTTTTCCGAAAAAGTAGGCCCCGGACTGCCACTTTGGTTGCCCAAAGGTGCGTTGTTGCGGGAGCGACTGGAGAGTTTCTTGCGCCGCGCCCAGGTACGGGCGGGCTACTCACCCGTGGTGACACCCCACATCGGAGGCAAACAACTGTATGTTACTTCTGGTCACTGGGAAAAATACGGACAAGATTCTTTTCAGCCTATCCACACCCCCGAAGAAGGCGAGGAGTTTTTGCTCAAACCCATGAACTGCCCCCACCACTGCGAAATCTTCAAGTCGCGCCCGCGCTCGTACCGTGAGTTGCCGTTGCGCTTGGCGGAGTTTGGCACGGTGTATCGCTACGAGCAAAGCGGGGAGTTGCACGGCCTCACGCGGGTACGGGGCTTTACGCAAGACGACGCCCACATTTTCTGCCGCGCCGACCAAGTGAAAGATGAGTTCAAGCGCGTCATTGATTTGGTACAATACGTGTTTCGCTCGTTGGGTTTTGACAATTACAGCGCGCAAATCTCCCTGCGCGACCCCGAAAAACCCGAAAAATACTTTGGTAAAAACGAAGATTGGCAAAAAGCCGAAAGTGCCATCATCGAAGCTGCCGCCGAAAAAGGCCTCAATACGGTGACTGAACTGGGCGAAGCGGCTTTTTATGGTCCCAAGCTCGACTTCATGGTGCGCGACGCCCTCGGGCGCAAGTGGCAGTTGGGTACGATTCAGGTGGACTATCAACTGCCGCAACGTTTTGAGTTGGAATATACGGGTGCCGACAGCCACAAGCACCGCCCCGTGATGATTCACCGCGCGCCGTTTGGGTCATTGGAGCGGTTTATTGCTATTTTGATTGAAAACACCGCTGGCAATTTCCCGCTTTGGCTCTCTCCCGACCAAATCGCCGTGTTGCCTATCTCAGAAAAATACCAAGACTACGCCAACGACGTGTTTTTGCAACTGCAAGAGCAAGACGTGCGTGGCTACGCCGACCACCGCGACGAAAAAATAGGCCGTAAAATCCGCGATGCCGAGGTCAATAAAATTCCGTACATGCTGATAGTGGGCGAGAAAGAACAGGAAGAAGGGAAGGTATCAATTCGCCGCAAAGGGCAGGGAGATTTGGGACAAATGAGCATCGAAGATTTTGCCAATTACTTCAAAAACGAAGTCCAAAGTGGCATCGCGCAGTTTGGCGGGTAAGTTGAAAATATTGAATAGCAAACAGGCCAATGATGAATGTTGAAGTTGTTTCGATAGTCATCATTGGCCTGTTTGTTTTACTCTGGCTCGCCCCGAATTGTAGTTCGGGGCAAAACAGGGTATCGTTTCTCTGACGCATATTACGCTTCAATCGTAATCTCGTGCGTGATTTCGGCCAAGGCTTCCATTTGTGCCGTAGCCGAGCAGTATTTTTCCATAGACATCTTCACGGCGCGTTCGGCTTTGGCGGGGTCAATGTTACCCTTCAAAAAATAATGAAGGTGAATCTTACGAAACGGCGAACGCTCCGTACCTTCTTCTTTTTCGCGGTCGCCTTCGACTGAAATTCGGAAGTCGAGGATTTCTTGGCGTTGTTTTTTCAAGACCAGCACCACGTCTATCGCGCTACAACTCGCCAGTCCCATCAGCAGCAGTTCCATGGGCCGAACACCCGCGTTTTGACCGCCGATGTTGGGCGCGGCATCGGTATGGACTTTGACGTCCGAAGCTGAACCCGTGGCTTCAAAATGGAAGCCGTCGTCAACTCTTACTAATTCTACTTTCATACTTAACGGAAAAAGGAAAAATGGAGAAAGGAACAAGGGGGAAAGGGAACAAGAAAAAATGGAACAAGGGGGGAGAGGAAAAAGGAAAAATGGAACAAGGAAATAAGGATTTTCGTTTGCTTTCTCCGTGTTCCGTTCCGCACGGGCGGCCCCGTTCCTTGTTCCGACTCCTTTCTCCGTATTCCGTTCCGCACGGGCGGCCCCGTTCCTTGTTCCGTTCATTTATGCTTCACTTACCAAAATATTGATTTTCTGAATCTTATCACCTTGGCGGATGGCATCAATCACGTCGAGACCTTCTATTACTTTGCCAAAACAAGTGTGGTTGCGGTCGAGGTGAGAAGTTTGACGGCGACTGTGGCAGATAAAAAACTGCGACCCGCCCGTGTTGCGGCCTGCGTGGGCCATCGAAAGTACGCCACGGTCGTGGTATTGATTGCCGCCGTCGAGTTCGCACTTGATATGATAGCCTGGACCACCCCGACCTGTGCCTTGTGGACAGCCGCCCTGAATCACAAAATCAGGGATAACACGGTGAAAAGTAAGGCCATCGTAAAATCCGCTTTTGGACAAATTGACAAAGTTGGCTACGGTGTTGGGCGCGTCTGCTTCATAAAACTCAATGAGCATCGTGCCTTTGTCGGTAATCATTTCTGCTTTTAGCATCTAATTGTGTAAGAATTTATGGTGAAATTTTAAATTTGCCACAAAGGTAACAAAACAGGCTGACAATGGTTTTGCAAATATGAATCAATCACAACAAGATGTCATCATCATCGGCGCGGGCATAGCGGGGCTAACTTGTGCCAAATACCTCCAAAACTACGGTATTCAATCTCTGATCTTGGATGCTGCCGACGACGTAGGCGGGCGTGTCCGTACCGATGTCGTAGAGGGATTTTTGCTCGACCGTGGCTTTCAAATCCTCCTCACGGCCTATCCAGAAGCCCAACGCCTGCTCAATTACAACGCTTTGGGCTTGAAATCGTTCCGCTCGGGCGCACTCATCCGCACGGGCGACCACTTTGAGACGCTGTCTGACCCGTTCAAAGAACCTTCGCAAATTTTCAAAACGCTGTTTTCGTCGGTGGGGACATTCGGCGATAAACTCAAAGTGCTGCAACTCTCCCGTGAGGTGAGCCACGAATCCACCGAGGCGTTTTTTAGCGAAACTCCTACCGATACCCTTCAATATTTAGAAAGTTATGGTTGGACTGACGCCATGATTCGTGACTTTTTCAAACCGTTTTTTGGCGGTGTATTTTTGGAAAACGACTTGGAAACATCGAGCAACTTCTTTCGGTTTGTGTTCAAACAGTTTTACAATGGCGAGGCCGTTTTGCCTGCGCGTGGTATTCAGGCCATTCCACAGCAAATCGCCAGTACTTTATCCACGAACAGTCTGATGCTCAATACCAAAGTAAAACAAATTGAAGGCCACCAAGTGACGCTCGCCGACGGAACAGTGCTGAGAGCCAACCATGTTGTAGTCGCTACCGACGCCCACAATGCCGACCTACTGCTCAAACGCCCCGTTGAGAGACATTACAACGTGACTACCTGCACGTACTTTGCCGCCGACCGCTCTCCCTTACCCGATAAAATGCTGGCCCTCAACCCCAATCGCTTTGCGACAATTCACAATTTGTGCGTTCCGAGCGACATTGCCCCCACTTACGCACCCGAAGGCAAAGCCCTCATTTCGGTCAGCACGCAAGGGTTGGACTTGTTTGACGAGCAAAAACTACGGGCGCACATCGTTGAAGAACTGACCGATTGGTTTGGCGCAGAAGTCCAGACATGGCGGCATTTGCGGACGTATCACATCCCTGAAGCACTGGTCAAATATCCCGCCAACGCGCCTGCTTTCGACCTCAAAATCGGGACAAATCTGTACGAATGTGGCGACCACGTGGCCTATCCCTCGCTCAACGCTGCCATGGCTACGGGCAGGGCTGTCGCCGATATGATTGCGGGGATTTGAACGCGATTTTCTAACCAAAAAGGGCTTTTGAGTGGTTCAAAAGCCCTTTTTGGTAAAATAGAGAGAATGTTAGTCGTTTTGTCCAAATGGGTTGGGGGGCGTAATGAGCGACCCAAAGAAAATCGCATTGAGAAACATTCGGTGCGTGCCGTACCAAATTCCACGGAAATTGGGATTGTCGGCAAACAACACGGCCCGCCCGCTGCCTTCGGGCGACACGAGCACGCCTGCCGAACCCGCGATTTTTTTCAACGTCTGAGGATGTACATAACCTGCCACGTGTGGCGCGGGGGTGTATTGCACCACCGTGTTGTAAGCACTGTTGGAAGGTTCAAGGAGGGTGTTGTTGTTGCGATAAAGCGTAATTTTGCGGTCAGAATAGCCGTACCCAATCGGATTAGTGATGTCCAAGTCTGCCTCAAACATCGCCCCACCCGTGGCTTTTGAGCCTTCGTTGGCAGCTGCCTCTTCGTAGCTAATACGCTGTTTTTTAGCCACCGCCATCGAATCTGCGCGGGGAAGCACCCGCAGTTTTTCGCGGACTACCTCGCTTCGTATGGCCCACTCGGTGGCGGTTTTGAGGGTGATAAGTGTGCCGCCGTTGGCTATCCACTGCTTGATTTTGGGCGCGAGTGTGCGGTCGTACTGCCCCGACACCATGATGATGACATTGTATTTGCTGAGATTGAGGCGGGGCAACGCGCCGATGTCCACCTTACTGAGGGGCATTCCTGCGTGGGTATCAAGCCAATACCACACTTCACCCGCTTCGTAGGACGCCACGCCGTTGCCTACCACCATGAGTGCTTCGGGCTTTTGAACTTTCACAAAATTGTTACTCCCCAAATCAATTCCGCTTTGACTAAAACCCGTCGGTGCGGCTATCACATTCACCCCGCTCGTTTGGGCGGCAGTTTTGAGCGCATCGTAAAGTTCGTCTTTGGAGAGTTTTTGCCCTACCACAGGCACCAACAACGCCCCGCGCCCGAAGGCTTTGTCGGCGATTTTGAAAGGACGCAAGGCCGTTTTGACAAGAATATTTTTTTGAAGCAGTTGGTACAAGGCTTTGTTGGCCATAAAATCGGCATAATCAATCAAATAAGCATAATCTGAACGGCCAAAAGTAGCAGCGGGCGGTGTCATCATGTCTTCGCCCACGCGCGCGCCACGGGTGGGTGCGGCTTTGACCTCGGCGTGCGAAAGACCAAACGCCAATGGCATGTTCCACGCCGAAGCGTCGTAAAAAAGGCTATCGGCAAACTTCACGGGGCGGTCAAACATGGAGCGAACCATGCGGTATTGCGGCTGGGCAGCAGGGATGTAGAGTGCTTTGCCTTTCTCAAAAGTTTTGCCGTCAAGGGTAAGATTATCGGTGAGTTGATAAGCCTCTATTTTGTGATGCTGGAGCGTTTGGGCAAATTTCCGCAATCGCGAAGCATCAGCCCCCTCCCCTACCACGTAGCCTTTGGTCGTGCTTTTGTTGGCCTCCGCAATGCTCGACGCAAAAAACTCTCGCTGAAATTTGAGGAGGTTTTGCCGCTCATCCACCGCCGCTTGACAAGTGGCAATGGCACAAACCAACTGATTGCGAATCGTGAACGCAAAAGTCACAGGGCCATGTTGGCTATCTTGGGTATAGCCCCGCGAACTGCCCTGCTCGAACAAAATCCCCAAACCTCCCTGAATATCAGGGTAGCTCGAGCCGTAGCCAGGGTAAAGATTGTCAAACGACTCTTTGGTGTAATACAACGAACCAATGCTGTTGAGGGCTTTTTCGTGGTACTTCGCAAACTTCGTGTTGAGGGTTTTATAAACGTAAGGCGGCACGAGTGGGCTTTCGGCGTTTTCTTTGGAAGGTTCGAAGAAAAACGTTGAATTGGTCCCCATTTCGTGGTGATCGGTCACGACGTTGGGCAGCCATTGGTGATAAAATTTAAGCCGATTTTGGCTTTCAACATGCACCGCCAAGTACCAGTCACGGTTGAGGTCAAACCAGTAGTGATTGGTGCGTCCACCGGGCCAAGTTTCGTTATGTTCGCGGTCGTTGGGGTCGGTCACGAGGGGGTTGCCTTTGTTTTGATTGACCCAACTCACAAAGCGGTCGCGCCCGTCGGGATTGAGGACAGGCTCCACAAAAATCACGGCCTCGTCGAGGGTTTTCTTCACGTCGTCGTCCTCACAAGCGGTGTAGAAATAAGCAGCCAAAATCATGGCCTCCCCGCCCGAGGTTTCGTTGCCGTGGACATTGGCCCCCAACTGCACCAAGACGGGCATATTGGCGATGTCGGGCATCGGGGCGTTGGGGTCGCAGAGTTTGTAGCGGTCGTTTTGGATAGTGGGTAGTTTGGCGAGTTGCGCGGGCGACGAAATCATCACCACGATTTGGGGGCGTTTTTCGTAGGTTTCGCCGATGACCTGCACCATCACGCGGTCAGAGAGGCGGTCGAGCTCGTACATGTACGCCACGAGGCGGTCGTAGCGCGTCTGATGCTCACCCATACCATGCCCCAAAAACTGCTGAGGCGAAGGTATGGCCGCGTTGAATTTGCGGTTGGGAAAAAAGTAATCGTTTTGGGCGTGGGTCATGGTGGCCCAAAGCAGAAGGAGTAGAACGGAGATTTTTTGCATTGGAATTTTAGTTTGGGATCAGAGTCCGTAAAACTACAATTCCCTTGCGAAAATCAATCAAGTAGGGCCTATTTTGCGATAAAATCGGGAAAAATAGGTTTATAGTTCTTCTATTTCCGTATCATCAAGTCCCGTCAATTCGTGAATTTCTTTCTTTGAAAAGCCCTTTTGTTTCATTCTCATAGCTACTTTTTTCAGGCCATCCAATTCGGCAGTTTTGACAACTTCCTTTACCTCTATATAAGTCATCAAACTTTCTTGATACTGTTCAAACTGTTCTGCCGTCATATTGGCTACTTCTGCCACCTCAAATGCTTTATCAAAAATGGGTTCTTTGAGTATGTTTGGGATACTATCAAATGTTTCTAAGTTTTTCAAGAAATAAATCCACTTGTCGAAATGAGTTTCTAATTCATTTTCTGATTTTTGAAAAAGTGGCATTTGGATAAATTTAAAATGCAATTTATCGTAAAATACCTCTCCATCTTGGTCTTTCAAGCTCACAGAACGCAAAAATTTCTGCCGTTCCTCTTGTTCATCATATTGAAAATCAAGAATTGCTACCAAATAGATAGGCGTCAATTTAAAGTTCCATTCACCTCTTTTGGCTTGTTCACGAATCGGAAAGGTCGAATAAAAAAGAGAGCGGTCTTTAAAAAAATTGATTTTAGCTTTTTGCATCTCTACCACAATTTTTTCACCACTTACAGCTTGACAGTGTATATCAAAA
>JALOLW010000072.1 GCA_025455795.1 Spirosomataceae bacterium | reverse complement strand
TGCCAACTCACCCGTATTTGCTACACAAGCTACTGCTCGCCAAGCCGTTAGATACGAAACACGTATTGAATTAGCGATGGAAGGTCACCGCTTTTTTGACTTAGTACGCTGGGGAATTGCCGATGTAACCCTCAATGCGTATTATGCAAAAGAGAGAGAGAAGCGTGCATACTTCAATGGGGTTACTTTTGTAAAAGGAAAGCATGAGTACTATCCTATTCCTTTGACAGAAATATTGAATAGTAAAAAAGACGGGGTAGAAACGCTGAAACAAAATCCTGGGTATTGATACGTTAATCGTTATCAGTTAATTGGTTAACAGCTAACGGTTCACAATTCCACAAACAAAAGCCCTTCACCGATTCATTGGTGGAGGGCTTTTGTTTGTGGAATACAAAACCTTGGCAACATTTTTGCGATAAAATACAAAAAGAACTTTTTTTGCGTTTAATTGATTGTGAAAATAACCAAAATACGTGCCTTGACACGCTTTCCAATGAAAAAAATACTGACCGCTTTCTCGCTTTTTGTAACGCTCTCGGCTGCTGCCCAAAAAATCCAAGACTTCACGATTTCGGGCTATTCCAAACACTTTCAGCCCAATGACAAAGCCTATCTCGAAATCCCTGGTACACAGCCGCTTGTTGTGCTGGATTCGGTGACGATTGGGGCTGACAAACGCTTCACATTCAAGCGCAAAGAAATGGACGAAGGTACGGTGTATCAGGTCAATCTCGCCAAAACTACGCGCTTTATCGTGCTGATAGAAGGAGGCGAAAACATCGAAGTAACGGTGGACGACAAAGACAAAAGCCGCGTGACCATCGCAGGTTCCAAAAACAACGATTACTACGCCCAACTGACGGGAGAGTTCAAAAAAATGCAAGAAACGGGGGCGAAGTGGCAAGACGAATACGCCAAAGCCGAAAAGAAAAATGATGCCGCCAAAATGGCTAAAATCAGAGAAGATTTTGAGAAAATAAGCCAAGAATACACCGCCAAAGTAAAGGCCATGATACCCGAAATGGGGACATCGTTGGCGGCTTTGTTTGCCACGAATTTCTTGAACCCCGAAGCAGAAATGGAAACGATTTTGGCACTCGCGGAGCGTTTTGAGAAAGAACGCCCCAACATGAAGCAAGGGCAGATTTTTGTGGGCAATGCCAAACGGATGCGCGGTATTCAGATAGGCGACGTGGCCCCCGAAATCGCACTCAACAGCACCCAAAACCAGCCCGTGAGTTTGTCGTCGTTGCGTGGCAAGGTGGTACTGATTGATTTTTGGGCGTCGTGGTGCGGGCCTTGTCGAATGGAAAACCCCAACGTGGTGCGAGTCTATAACCGCTTCAAAGACAAGGGTTTTGAGATTTATAGCGTATCGCTCGACCGCGACAAAAACGCTTGGGTACAGGCCATTGGCAAAGACGGCCTCGTATGGCCCAGCCACGTGTCCGACCTCAAATATTGGAAATCGGTGGCCGCCCAAGCCTACGGCGTCAATGCCATCCCCGCTACGTTTTTGCTCGACAAAGACGGCAAGGTTATCGCCAAAAATCTACGCGGCGAAGCCTTGGAGAAAAAATTGGAAGAAGTGCTGCGCTAAAACACCCTTCAACCCAACTGACAGCCCCCGACAGCGAGTGCGTTTTGGCCTTGCTATCGGGGGCTGTCGCGTGGTTGTATGGTTAATCTGAGCAGTATTGCATTGACGCAATGCGCATTTTGTGTTGTCTTGGGAAAGTAACCATAAATATTAGGCACAACTACTTGTTTATCAATAGATTAAAATTTGTTTTGAAAAGACAGCCAAATTCATTTATTGATATATTGAATTACTTGGATAAAGTACAAGGAGACGCTAATTGAAAAGTCGAAATAAAAAGGCACAAACCGCCAACAACTAAGGTTTCGTTGCGTCCAAAGGACAAGAAATAAAACCCCGAGAGTTGTCGGGATTGAACGAAATCTCGACTGGGCAGGAATGTTTTGAGGCAAAGAAGCCGCTCTCCTACTTCACTTTTTCCACGACCAAGTTGTGGTTGGTGTAGATACAAATATCGGCGGCGATGTGGAGGCTTTCGCGCACCATTTCTTCGGCACTGAGGTGTTGGGCGTGTTTTTTGAGGGCAAGGGCGGCACTTTGGGCAAACATCGAGCCTGACCCAATGGCCGCTACTTGGTGGTCGGGTTCGAGGACATCGCCCGTGCCAGAGATGACGAGCATTTCGTCTTTGGCGGCCACAATCATCATGGCCTCCAATCGGCGCAAAAATCGGTCGGTGCGCCAGTCTTTGGCAAGTTCGATGGCGGCGCGTTTGAGGTTGCCACCGTAGGCGTTGAGTTTTTCTTCAAAACGCTCCATCAACGTAAACGCATCGGCAGTAGAACCCGCAAACCCCGCCAATACTTTCCCGCCTGCCAAACTCCTCACTTTGCGTACATTGCTCTTGGCGACGGTGTTGCCCATGGTGGCTTGTCCGTCGGCGCCCAAGACTACTTCTCCGTTGTGTATGATGCCAACGACGGTGGTGGCGTGGATAGTGGTGCTGCTCATATCGGTTGTTTTTTGGAACGCAAAGGTAATACTTCTACCTTTATCCTGCACAATCAAAAACGCCTTTGCCATGTCCTCTATCAAATACTTCCTATCACGCAAAGCCCCTTTCGGGGGTTGGGGGCTTTACATCAAATCTTGCTTTGTATCACGCAAAGCCCCCTTCGGGGGTTGGGGGCTCCTCAAATGGATAGCCCCCCTCTGGGGTTGGGGGCTTTTTTTAACCTCTCACGCCCAAACCTCCAACTGGAAACTCGCCGATACTACGTTGTACAACGCCAACGACACTGCCAAAATCTGGCGCAGTGGTGGCGTGGTGGTGTCGCCCTGGCTCACCAATCCCTTTACCAATCAACTTTTGGTGACCAACAAATACGTCGGAAAAGGCAGTCGAGCGGCCTATTTTGCCAACAACGAACCCGATTGGTTTACGCACGACTCTACCAAAGTGGGGTTGGCCACCGACTCCCTTTCAAGCTATGGCGGCGCGGTCGTCAATCACTTCGCCAACTTCAAACAGGGCGTGTTTTTCAAAGACGTACACCACAGCGCGTTGGAGACCAATTTCTTCCGAGGATTGGCCGATACGTTGGGTTTTAGGGACGGCGGGCGGCTCCGAAACGGCTACACAACGCGCATTGCGGCTACTTTTGCCAACAATGGCCGTCCGCACAAAACCGATGAATTTGACCTCCTCAACCTGCGACTTTTCACGGGCAATACCGCTGGCAATACCGCCGAAATTACCCATTTTTACGGGATTCGGTTGGACTACATCAGGGGTGTAAATCTGGATATTGTCAAAAACGGCTGGGGGATTTACATTGTCCCGACAACGCTCAAAAATTACTTTGCGGGCAACGTCGGCATCGGGACCAACAGCGTCACGCACGCACTCACTGTCCAAGCCGCCACCGACCCCGTCAAACTCACGGGGGTTCAAGAAGCGACTGACAATCAGTTGATAACGATGGATTCGACGGGGGTTTTACACAAAAAATCGGTGAGTAGCCAAACGTTTTTGGTCACGATGGCTTCGGCCACGTTGAGCGATACGTATCAGTTGTATATCCACAAAGGCGGCAGTGCTACCTACACGCTACCCGCGCCCGCCACGCGCACGGGCAAGAGTTGGAAAATCGTCAATATCGGAACAGGCCTGCTCACGCTGTCGCAGCCTTACTACGAAGGCAACACCCTCCGCACCGACATCCTCAACGTAGCAGGTGGCTACACCCGCGAAATCTTCTCCGACGGCACGGCGTATATTGCGATTAGGTAATCTCAAACTCATCGGCATCCATGTAAGCTGGGAAACGCTCGCGGTAGGTGGTGAGTGCGTCGTGGTCGAGGGTGTGAATGTGGATTTGTTCTTCGGTATCGGCCCGAAAAAGCACTTCACCTTTGAAATCTATAACCGACGAATCGCCCGCGTGTGCCATGCCGTTGCCGTCGTCGCCTGTGCGATTGACGGCCACTACGTAGCTGAGGTTTTCGATGGCGCGGGCGGTGAGGAGACTATTCCAATGATGCCGCCGTGCCGCGGGCCAATTGGCCACGTAGAGTAGCAAGTCGTATTCTAAATTCACATTGCGCGACCACACCGGGAAGCGCAAATCATAACAGACCAACGGGCAGATTCGCCAGCCGCGCCATTCTTTGACAAGTCGCTGTTGGCCAGCCGTGTAGTGCAGATGTTCGCCGCCCATCCGAAACAAGTGTCGCTTGTCGTAAGTGTCAAACTGCCCATCGGGCTGCATCCAAACGAGGCGGTTGAAATACTGCCCGCCTTCACTCACCACATAGCTACCCGTCACGACGGCGTTGGCCTGGGCGGCCATTTGTCGAAGCCATTTAAACGTAGTCAAGTTCATCGGTTCTGCCCAAAGAGCGGGTTTCATCGTAAACCCCGTCGTAAACATTTCAGGCAGTACGATGATGTCCACGGGCGAAGAGATACCCGCGATTTTTTCTTCCAACATCGCCAAGTTGGCCGTTGGGTTTTCCCAATAAAGGGCAGTTTGTATAAGTGCGATGGAAAGCATTTGCTCAATGAGTGAATGAAGCAATGAAAGAATGAGTGGATGAGCAACTGAGGCTTTATTTCAACTCATTGGCTTTGAGTTCGCGCGTCCAGAGTGATTTGCCGTTGGCATCAAAGATACTGACTTTCAGCACCCTTTCGTTGGTTTTACCCGTGATTTCAAACATCCCGAAGTTACGCGTATTTTCTACGGTTGTACCTTCCACAAAAGTCGTAGCCTGTTTCTCGCGGTCGTTGGGTTTGCCTGGCCCCGAAGTGAGCGGCGACACCGTAAAATCATACAGCGGGTACGTACCGAAGCGGTCGAGTCGGTGCAAAGTTGTGTGGTGACGATCGCCCGTAAGGAAAATAACCCCCGAAATCTTTTCTTCGGTGATGCGCCGAATGAGGTAGTCGCGTTCTTCACCAAACACGGCGTAGTTTTCAAACATCGAAGCCGCATTGACAATTTGACCGCCCGTTACGATAAACTTAAAGGTGGCGTTGCTGCCAATAAGCGCGTCTATCAACCATTGGATTTGGGCTTTTCCGTAGTATGTTTTATCGGTATTGTGGTCGTTGGGTGCGCGAAACCAGCGGTCGTCGAGCAAGAAAAACTGCGCATCGCCCCATTCAAAAGTCCCCGTGCAAGCCCCTTCAAAGATGTAGTTGGGGTTGCCCCAAAACAGCCTAAACGCTTCGGAAGTCATATTTTTGAGCCAATAGCCACGGTCGGAGTCGTTGGGGCCGAAGTCGTGGTCGTCCCAGATAGCGTAGTGGTGGGTAGCACCAAGGAGCGGCTGCATTTCGGGCAGCGAGCGCGTATGCGTATTGCGGTAGAGGATACCCGTGCGCGTGTTCCAGTCGGGTTCGCGCAGATAGACGTTGTCGCCACCCCACACCATGAAGTCAGGTTTTTGGGCGGCAATGTTCGTAAAAATCTGGTATTCACCGCCGTAGGGGCTGGGACGGTCATAAGGGGCATCATTGACGTAGGCACAACTCCCAAACGCAAACTTGAACGCGGGCGGCTCCGCACGCCACCGCCACAGCATCTGCGACTGAAAGCTCAACGGATAACTAATGTTCACTTTTTTGCCATCTAACCATACTTCGTAGTCGTATTTTTTGGAAGGCTGCACTTGGTCGGCGACCAGACGAGCCACAAAAGCGTCTTTTTTCTGCGTCGTGAGTTCGTCCGTACTCATTTTTTGGGCGGGGTTTCCCTGCTCCCAATACATGATTTTGACTTTGGCGGCTTGTTTGGTTTGAACCCACAGCAGCACTTCGCGCATTTCGGAGTAACCTACCATGGGTCCCGATTGGAGTTGCGCCAAAGCAGTTTGGACAAAAAAGAAAGCTACAAGCAGTTTTTTCATAAATTTGGGAGTTTTTCGCAAAGTTAGGTGTAAGGTCAAGCATTTTCTGGTACTATCCTCTAAAAATATTTTTCAACGCGCAGGCAACCTTTTGCCTGCGTTTTTTATTATAAGCCCAAAACGCACCCAATTTGATTACACTCGCTACCATACAGCAAGCCCAAAAGCACGATAAAAAAGCGCAGAAAATGCTTTATGAGCAATATTTCAATCAACAAAGTGCCAATTTAGGCTTTGTCAATTTTGGGTTGAAGTTTGGGCGATAACCGAAACCCCGTCTGTGATGTTCACTTCGTAGCAGGCGGGGATTTTGTGGTATTTTGCTTGATAGACGGTAGAAATGGTTTTGACAAAATCTTCAATTTCATTGAATTTTACCAAATTGAGGGTGCAGCCGCCAAAGCCCCCGCCCATCATTCTCGCCCCAATGAGGCCAAAATCTTGGGCTTGCGCGACCAAAAAATCCAGTTCCTCACAACTCACTTCATACTCTTGGCTTAGACCTTGGTGCGTTTGGTACATTTTGGTACCAAATGCCTCGAAATCACCCCGTTCTAAGTCTTCACAAGCGGCTACGACGCGGGCTATTTCGCCCGTTACGTATCGGCAGCGTTTGAATACATTTGCGGGTAAAGCATCTTGACACGCTTCCACTTGCGCCAATGTCACATCGCGGAGGCTTTTGATGTTTGGGTACAACTGTTTGAGTATAGCCACGCCCTGTTCGCACTCCTGGCGGCGGGTATTGTAGGCGGAGTCGGCGAGAGAGTGTTTGACGCCAGAGTTACACAAAACAAGCTGATAGTCAGACACATCAAACGGAAAATATTGATAACTCAAATCACGGCAGTCAAGCCGAATGACACAGTCTTTTTGTCCATGAATCGAAGCAAACATGTCCATGATGCCACACTTCACACCCGCAAAATTGTGTTCAGCACGCTGAGCGAGGAGCGCGAGTTGCATTTTGGGAATCTCCAATCCAAACAACTCCGACAACGCCAGTCCCATACCACTCTCTACTGCTGCCGACGATGATAGCCCCGCGCCAAGTGGTACATCGCCCCCAAAAGCTACTTCAAAACCATGCGTGAGGGCAGCGGTCTCTTTGGTGATTTCGGCGGTGACACCGATTAGAAAATTGGCCCAAGTCTTTGAAGACGGGGTAGGCGATGAAAGCAAAAACTCGTAAGTATCATTCAGATCAGCCGAGTACAGCACGCAGCGTTGGTCGGTACGCGGGGCAATGGCAAAATAAATAGCCTTGTCAATCGCCGCAGGTAGTACAAAGCCGTCGTTGTAGTCGGTATGCTCACCGATGAGATTGATACGTCCAGGCGCACGAACAATAAGGGTGGGGTTTTTGCTAAAAACCGACGCAAAGGCATCGTGGATTTGGTGAGGTGTACTAATCATGCGGAGGTGAAAACAAAGGAGTGAAATTGAACAATAAAGTGCCAAAGTTAGGGAGAGAGAGACAATTTTCGGTGCAATAGTTGGCACAATTCCTTAACTTATGTACTTTTGCACCCGCTTTGGTCCCGTAGCTCAGTTGGATAGAGCAACAGATTTCTAATCTGTCGGTCTTTGGTTCGAATCCAAACGGGATCACAAAGTTGATATTCTGTGATTTTAAGTGACACAAAAACCGCTCAAATTTTTATATTTGAGCGGTTTTTGTGTTTTGGGGTTTTGCTTACTATCAATAAATTTTTCAGAAACTTTTTCAGAAAATGTCCAAAATTACTTTTCATGTAGAACTTGATAATCGGGTTAAAAAAGATGGGACTCAAAACATCCAAATCCGAATTACTCAGTCTGGGAAACTTCGTCGGGTAGCCGTTGGGTTTTCGGTCGAAGTAAAATATTGGAACGAAGAAAAAAAAGAGGTTAGGAAAACGCACCCATTAGCCAACGAAATCAATATGACGATTGATGCTAAAAAAGTGGATTTACAGAGGATGTACCTCAAAGCAAAACTTACCAAACAGCCCATCAACCCTACAACCCTGCAAAAGAAGCTACGGAAAGAACTTGTTGGGGATTCATTTTTGGGGTATTTTCAACAGAGAATTATGAGAATTAACAACCCCCGCACCAAACGGGCTTCGGGGTCAGTTTTTAACAAGCTGGTTGAATTTTTGAGGAATACCGACTTGTTCTTCGATGAAATTGATTATAAATGGCTCAAAGACTACGAATCCTATCTTCGCCACCTCGGTAATGGTGCGAATACAATTCATAACAACATTAAAACCATCAAAGCGGCCTACAATGAAGCCATCAAAGAGGGTGTTTATGAGCCAAATCACGTTTCTCCATTCAGTCAGTTCAAGGCAAAAACGGAGAAGGTACATAGAGTTCGATTGAGTAAGGAGGAAATAAGCGAACTGGAAAGTTTGAGTTTAGAGGGATTAGAGAATGATGCCCGTAATATCTTCCTGTTTTCGTACTATTGTCAAGGGGTAAGAATTTCAGATGCGTTGTGCCTGAAATGGAGCAACATCGTAAACGATGAACGTATTGAGTACAAAGCAGCCAAAACGAAAAAAATAAAAAATCTAAAATTGATACCAAGAGCCAAAGACATTCTGAAAGTGTACGAAAAACCCAAACAAAAGGCGAATGACTACATTTTTCCGTTTTTGAAGAATAAGAACCCCAAAGACTTTACGCCCGACGAATGGGTGCGAAAATTGGAATCAGCCACGGCGTTAATCAATAAATATCTGAATCGTATAGCCCCTAAAATTGGACTCCGAAAGTTATCAACGCACTCATCCCGTCATAGCTTCGCGGACATTGCCCATAAGAAAACAGGTGATATTTACGCTGTGTCAGCGGCTCTTGGTCATGGCTCGGTAGCCGTCACTACGGCCTATCTCAATGAAATATCAAAGCAAGAAAATGACTCGCTGGTAGATAAAACGTTTGACCTCTGACGCTCCCCGCTGCGTACCATTTTCGCTCATTGCCCAAACACCCCGAAAAGCAATATTTCGGGGTGTTTTTGTTTGCCTAAAAAATCAAAACTCGTCGGATTGACCCCCAAACTCGTCGGATTAGCCGACCACAATGAGGAAAAAAGCTAATAATTGTGAAGAAAAATGTAAGACAAAAGCCTTAAACCCCTCGAAAACGTTCCCAAAACATTGTAAATACCCAAACAGGTCAGATTGCCCCCCAAACAGGTCGGATTAGCCGACCCCAAAGGAAAAAAAGTTGAATAATTGTAATGAAAAATGTAAGACAAAAACTTGAAACTCGTCGTAACTACCCCCAAACTCGTCGTAACTACCCCTAAACTCGTCGTAACTGCCGAAGTCAGAGAAAAAAAAGGAATTCATTTGTAAAAATTTTAGAAGAAAGACACAACCGTGACAAAAAATGAAAAAACTAAATTTCAAAGCCCCTGAATGGCTCAGTAATGCGTTCAGAAGCCGCCCGCTACAATACATCACTTTTATTGGCATCATTACTGGGTTGGTGTATTTTATTGGCCGACAGGCCGGACGCGAAAGTTTTGGAGATTACAAGCCGAAGAAACTGCCCGAAGACCCCGATTGGACCCCCGACCTGCTTGTGTCGCAGATTTGGGACGTTTTGGATGGTTGGTTTACGTTGGCGTCCGACAAAGAAGAGGTATTTATAGCATTGATGGCCTCTCTAATCGCCAACTGACCGAAGTGTACAATACCTACAACTCACGGTATGGGAAAAAAGACGGCAAAACGCTGACCGCCAAAATAAACGACGAAACCAACGTGTTTTGGACTGGAGAAAAGAAAAATGTGGTGAACAAGCTCAGAAAATTGAATTTGAACTAAAAAACCGAAGCAAAAGATATGAACCCACCCAATCATTTTTTATCGGCGTTGCCGAAAGGCACAGATAGAGAAAAAGGCAAACAAGACATCCTACTCAATGTCAGAATTGATGAGGAAACCGACGAAAAACTGCGGGAGTTGGCCGAAAAATCAACGCTAAAAGTTTCGGAGTTTATCCGCCGAATCATCTGGAATTTTGAGCAATACGCTGACCAACAGGAGAACATTACGGTATTACAGCGAAGCCTAATCTTGGTAAAAAACCGCCACGAAATAGCGCGGAAAAAAGTGGCCAAATACGAGGATGCCCCTGACATCAACGCCCTGTTTAAGCGGTTTGAGGGCTCCAAAGTAGGTGATAAAATCATCAAAACAAAAGCAGACCTGATAGCAGAAATTGTCAAAGCTGCTGCCATAGAAGCTGAGAGCGTACCAGAAGCAACGGAAATTCCTAAAACGGAGTTTAAAGCCATCAAAATCGTAGAAGAAAAAGTAAAAAATCTTACAAAACCGCAAATGCAAGTGTTCATCGGGGTTGGTGTTTTTATGTTGCTGAGTTTGTTCGCCTTAATGATTCGGAAAGTAAGTAGCCGAAGACAACAACCGACCGAATTTCAGCCCATTTACCCGCCTTATTTTTTGACAAACCCCGAAATTGTAAGACAAATGGGTAAAATGCCGAATGGCCACAACACATATTATGCTGAAGAAAGTTAGAAAAATGGGTTACCTGTGGTTACCTGTGGTTTCCTCGTGGTTTCTTTTTGGTTTCCTAATGGTTTCCTTTTCGGAAAATAGGGGCGTATCAGTACCGACGGCAGTAAAAAAAGAGGTGTTTTACAGAAAATTTTACAAAACAGAAAAAATGTAAAGACAATGAGCAGCGTAGTAGAAGGATTGAGCAATTTAGCCAATAAAATCGTCACCGTTTCGGGGGTCCAGCGGCTGTATGCCAAAGGTGATGACACCGTTTTTTTTTCGGAAAATATCCAACCAATCACCAAAATAAGCCTAAAAGGCGAATACAACCCCCACGACCTGAATCAGTACGGTGCAGGTGACTTTCTCGGCGTTACCACGGGAAAAATCGTAACGGCCAACGGAAAAAAACTGCTGCAATTTGAACTGACCTATGACCACCAATTTAAGGTACTGACGTTGTCAAGATGGAGGCCCCGAACGGCCATTTTGTGGGTGTTTGAAGAGCAAGTTACAACCGATGCCCCGCCCACCGAAGAGGAAAAAAAAGAGATTGCAGACGAAACCAAAAAAAAGGAGCAAAAGGAATTGGTTGCGGCATTGACTGGAAGCAACAGCCCTGAGCCGGAAAACGGGAAAAACCCGACCAAAAACAATACCACCATCATTGCCCTCATCGCCGTAGGAGGTAGTATTCTTGTTGGGTTGCTCATTTGGTTGATAACAGGGAGAAAAAAGCAGAATGTTGAAGAAATTGTAACCAAAATCGAAACGTAAAATGGCACTTGGAAAAAAATCAAAAAGTACCGCCGAAATAGGCGACTTGGTGACGGTGAAAGTGAACACCGCTACGCTTTACGACGACGTGGACGGGTTTTACTCCAACGACGACGTTACTTTTGGCGCAAAGCTCGGGCCCATTTTGGCCATCGCAACATCGGAAAATGGTGAGTTGGTTTACTCCGTTAGAGGCGGTTGGGTAAAGGCGTTGGCCGTCAGAATTGAAACCAATCCGTCGTACAATTACCCAGAATCAGC
>JALOLW010000481.1 GCA_025455795.1 Spirosomataceae bacterium | reverse complement strand
GAAATTCGTGCCAAAAGAGACACTCAGGGGCTTTTCAATGCGTGGCACAGCCGACCATGATTGAAATTTTAATCAACTTTTAATTACCTTTGACGGCAGAATTGAAGTAGCTCAATTCGACAGTGAACCCCTAACACCGTTCAATCCAAAGACTCCGCAATACACATTACTGTATTCATGCAAGACCTCGTTAGCGTTTCTAATTTTCTCCAATCACGCCTCGATGCACTTCAAAGTTTGAACATCGAGCGTATTTTGGGGCTTTTTGCCGAAAATGCCGAAGTAGTAGATGCCAACAATCAAGTGAGTTCGGCGGGAAATTATTTGAGAAAGTATTTGCCGCTGTTCAAACGACTCAAAATCAACAACGTCAAAGTAACCGACATCGTAGTGCGCGAAGACAAAGCCTTTACGCTTGAAAAATATGATTTTGACGCTGAAATTTTCAACTCCCGTAACAAAATCAAAGGGCAAGTAGCGATGAGTTGTGTGTTGCAACGGATTGATAATCAATGGAAAATTATACAATATTGTGTATCAAATACCTTCAACGACCAACTAATCAGTATCCTAAATCAACTCGATGAAAAAAAATTACGCAAAAGAAAAAATCAACAGCGGTGAGGCCGTTTTGGGGGTAATTTCCAATACCTCCGACCCCATGATTGCCGAGTTTTGTGGCTTTGGCGGCCTTGACTACTACATGATTGACTGCGAACACGGGGCCATCAACATCGCGCAAGTACAAGACATCGTGCGTGCGTGTGAAGTATCGGGTATCACGCCTATGGCGCGTATCCGCAGCACCGACCCCAAACTTATTCTTCAATTTATGGACGCGGGAGTGATGGGCGTAATGATGCCAGGGGTGAGCGAAGTGCCAGAGATTGAAGCACTTGTAAGTGCCATCAAATACCCACCCGTGGGCAATCGTGGGCTGGGGCCCGTGCGGGCTTGGGAGTTTGGTTTGGGCAAAATGCCACAAGCCGAGTATGTACAGTTTGCCAACGACCAAACGCTCGTACTACCCCAAATCGAAGACATGAAGGCCGTCGAAAATCTCGAACAACTCTGCAAAGTGCCTGGTGTTGACGGGTTTATCATTGGCCCCCGCGACTTGGCCATGAGCATGGGCTTTTACGACGGCCCTGCCCACGACGAAGTAAAGCAGACCATTGACCATATTTTTGAAGTAGTGCTGGCATCTGGCCTCATCATTGGTACGACAGCCGCTACGGGTGAACAAGCCAAAGCGTTGATTGGCAAAGGTGCCAAAATCGTGATGAACTACGTGGGGGGAATGTTGGGGCAGGCCATCAAGTCCTTCCGTCAATAGTCCGCAGCGGCAGGCGGCCCCTAAGTGAGAGTTTAATTTTCCAATAAACTTCTTCCCCGAAGAAGACAACAATAAACTCCCCCATCGGGGGTTGGGGGGCTTGACTTATGACCACTCTCATTGTACTTTTCAACCTCAAAGAAGGCGTATCGGAAGCCGACTATGAAGCTTTCGCCAAAACCTTGGACATTCCGACTGTGACAAGTCTCAAATCAGTCAGCGATTTTCAGGTATATAAATCTTACGGTATTTTTGGTTCAGATGCTACGCCGCCTTATCGGTATTTCGAGGTCATTCATTTTACTACCGTGGATGAACTCGTAGGCGACATGGGCGCAGAGCCAAAAATGGCTGAAATACCCGCAAAATTTGCCGAAATGGCCGACAACCCCATGTTTATTTTGACCAATAAAATCTAATTTTGTTGTAATTTTGGTCAAAATATGAATTTATGGCCTACACAAATATTTCATTCGATGACCTTTCGGAAAAATTAGGCATCACCAATCGTCGTCTAAAATTATTTGGAGAGACACAATCTCTGAGTTATGGTGACTATCTTAGAAATGACCTCCAACAGGCCAAAACTGTCAGGGTGGTTTCCGAAAAAGCGCGCTCAGAATGGCTTGTTTTACCATTGCTGAAGGAGTTAATTCGTATCAATGCTGATTTTTTGACGGTCTATTCTGGTGAATCACTCAATGTAGATAAAAAGGCAGGGCTGGTGGGAGAGTGTGACTTTATATTGGCTTATGACACTGGTTCATTCAACTTGGAAGCACCGCTGTTTACGGTAGTAGAGGCAAAGAAAAATGATATTGAACTTGGCCTTCCTCAATGCGCGGCACAGTTGTATGCAGCCAATATTTATAACCAAAAACGAGGTTATCAATTGTCAAAAATTTATGGGGCTGTTACCACTGGTTATGATTGGCTGTTTATCCAATTAGTTAACAATCAGCTTTTTATTGACATTGACTATTATTACCTCAACAACACTGGGCAACTACTCGGTGTACTTCAATCTATCATTGATAGCTATAAAAAAGAATTAAAATTCCAATGAATAAAACCGTCATTATCACAGGTTCTGGCCGTAAAAAAGGCATTGGCGAGGCCATCGCGCTGCGTTTTGCTGCCGAAGGTTACAACGTCGTCATTTCTGACATTGGCGTGGCCAAAGGGCGCGAGTTTGCCGAAGAACACATTGGCAACACCGCCGAAATGGACGAAATCGTGGCCGACTGCATCGCCGCAGGTGGGCAGGCGATTGGCGTCCCCTGTGATGTTCGCTCAGCTGCTGACTGCCAAAACCTCATTGCTAAAGCCGTGGCGGTGTTTGGAAATGTGGCCGTACTCATCAACAACGCGGGCGTGGGTTATTTGATGGAGCCTTTCACCGACTTCAAAGAAGAAAGTTGGGATGCCGTGCTTGATGTCAATCTCAAAGGTGCGTTTCTTTGTTCACAAGCCGCAGCCCATCAGATGATAGTGCAGGGTACGGGTGGTAATATCATCAACATCGCTAGTCAAGCAGCTAAATCGGGCTTCCCGTTTGCGGCGGCCTACACCGCTTCTAAGCACGGATTGGTAGGTTTGACGCGCTCCAATGCCGTGGAATTGGGCAAGTTTGGCATCAGAGTCAATGCCGTTTGTCCCAACCACATCACGACGGGACTGGGGCATTGGCAAAATAAATTCTTCTCCGAAAAACTCGGCCTCGACTACGACAGCTACCTCCAGGGCATCCGCGACCGCAACCCGCTGGGCCGTACGGGTGTG
>JALOLW010000480.1 GCA_025455795.1 Spirosomataceae bacterium | reverse complement strand
GCTACCCAAAGCCACGAACAATTTGCAGAACTCAAACAACTCATTCAAACAAATTATACCTTTGTGGGCGAAGTCGAGCATACCCGCGTGTATGTAAGGAATGCTCAAGTGCAAAGATGAATGCAGAGAGATTTGACAACTTTCTGAAAAGTTGTCAAATCTGACACTATACGTTGCATCTTTAGCATTCACTCATTTCAGCATTCACTCATTCTGACATTCACTCATCACTTATATGACTCAAGAACAGTTTTTAGCGGCATTGGTGTGTCCCCAAACCCAGCAACCCCTCCAACGCTCTGCCGACGGCCAGACCCTCACCGCCCCCGACGGTACCACGTACTCGGTGATTGATTCGGGCATTGTAGATATGATTTATCCGCGCGAGTTGTTTGAAGACGATGCCCGCGAGCAGCATCTGTACGATTTGGCCTACCAACGCTACGACCGTGGCGTGTCGTGGGTGTTTGAGACCCTCAATCACTCCGACGAGGCTGCTACGCGCCAGTTTATGATAAGTCTTATGGAACTCAAACCGGGCCAAACGGTGCTGGAAGTGGGCGCAGGTACGGGCAAAGATTCGGCGTTGATTGTTGAGCAAATCGCGCCCGGTGGTACGGCAGTGCTGTCAGATTTGTCGCCCAATATGCTGCGTTTGGCTACCCAAAAACTCCAACCCAACGACGTAAACGTGCATTTCTTTTTGGGCAACGGCTCCTACTTGCCTTTTCCCGACGGAACATTTGATTCGGTGTTTCACTTTGGGGGCATCAATACGTTTTCGGAACGCAAAAAAGCCTTTGCCGAATTGACGCGCGTGGTGAAAGTAGGCGGCAAAATCGTGGTAGGCGACGAAAGCATGGCACCGTGGCTACGCAACGAGCCTACGTATCAGATTTTGTGGAAAGCCAATCCGCTCTTTCACGCCGAAATTCCGCTCGAAGATTTGCCAAGCAACGCTGAAAAAGTGACTTGGCATTATATATTTGGCAACTGTTTCTATGTGATGCAATACACCAAAGCGGCCCAAGCCCCACAAATTGACGTGGATTTGCCGATTCCAGGCAAAGACTTCGTGGACAACTGGCGACTACGTGCTTCCAAGGTGGAGGGCTAAGTGTTTCAAAAAAGTGAGACATAGAGAGCCACGGAGTTTCACAGCGTTGATAAATACTCAGTGTAACTCTGTGACTCCTCTGCGTAACTCTGTGTCCATAAAAAACAAGCAAATACAAGTTTAAAAAAATGTGGAAAAAGAAAGGACTTATCTATAAACCTGATGGCTCGCTTGGCCACAGCCGCTCGCACGCACAAGTA
Organism: Spirosomataceae bacterium; assembly: GCA_025455795.1. Taxonomy (GTDB): domain Bacteria; phylum Bacteroidota; class Bacteroidia; order Cytophagales; family Spirosomataceae; genus Runella. The sequence goes on along the minus strand of JALOLW010000480.1, from coordinate 1,807 downwards.
CCTTTTGCGTACAAACACCCCGATTTCCTGCGGGTTTATTTCTCCTCGCGCAACGACGAAGGCTATTCGCAGCCTACGTTTATTGACGTGGACTACGACGACCCCGCCAAAATCCTCTACATCCACGACCGCCCCGTACTCGAACTCGGCGGCCCGGGTGAATACGACGAAACAGGCTCGATGCCCGCGTGGTTTGTCAATATGCCCAACGGCGAAATATGGCTTTACTACACAGGTTGGAATCGCACCCACAACTCTTACCGCCTCTCGATGGGGCTTTCGGTAAGCCACGACGGGGGGCTGACTTTCAAAAAGATGTTTACAGGGCCCATCATGGACCGCAGCATCCAAAATCCCATCTGGGCGGCGCAGCCCTCGGTCATGCGTGAAGACGACGGCACTTGGCGGATGTGGTATATTTCAGGACATAAATGCGAGTACATTCACGGTTACCCTGAGCCGTATTATCGCTGTCAGTCAGCTACTTCTACCGATGGTATTCACTGGAACATCAGCGATGTGCCTACGCTCGACTTTGACGATTTTCTCCATGCCGTAGGCCGCCCGAGTGTGTTCAAAGAAAACGGAATTTATAAAATGTACTACTCTTATCGCCACACCCGCGACTACCGCACCGACCGCAACCAAAGCTACCGCCTCGGCTACGCGGAGTCGCTGGACGGGGAGCATTGGGAGCGCAAAGACCATTTGGTGGGCATCCACAAATCAGAAAATCCCGAAGACTTTGATTATCTGATGATTAATTATGCCAACTATTATGAACACAACGGCAAGAAATATTTGTTGTACAATGGCAACGGCTTCGGTGCGGCAGGATTTGGCTACGCCGTTTGGGAAGATTGAGGGTGTGAGGATTGCTGGTGTGCGTTTGAAACGCACACCAGCGACTGACCAAAATCATGTCGCCGTTTGATACCTCTCAAGTCGTTGGAAAGATTATTTACTGATTTTGTGGCTTGACTAACAACTACTAAAAATATCCACATTTATGAATGCTTTACAAGAAGAGTTTCGCCAAGAAGGGTTTATTATCCTTCGCAATTTTTTGGATAAATCGGTCGTAGCCAATATTTACCGCGAAGCACGGGAGGTATTTGCTACCCAAATCAAGCGTGTCACAGGCCGCGAAGTAGATATAAATAACCGCGACGAGTTTGAAAGCGGTATGTTTGAGTTTTTTCAAAAAGACTTTGAGGCGTTTCGTGGGACGGGTATCAACGTGCAGCACCTCATTTCGCTTCATACCCTGGCAGTGAGCGAAAAAATCACCAATTTGCTCAAAGAAGTAGGCATCGAAAAACCCTCCATCGGTGCCCGCCCAGCGATGCAATTCAACAGCCGCTTTTTGTCCAAAGATGGCAGCAAGCACTGGAAACTCGACGCGCACCAAGACTGGCGCACCGGACAAGGCTCGTTGGACAGCCCCGTGATTTGGTTTCCAATGGTGGACGCTGGCGCAGATTTGGGTGCGTTGCAGGTGATTCCGCGCAGCCACACTTGGGGCTTGCTCGAATCAAGCACGTCGGGCTATCAAGGAGGTATCACCGCACGGCTCAACGACGAGGATTTTGTCCAAACCGAGTTTGAAGTGGGCGATTTACTGATTTTCTCGGCTTTCTTGGTACATCAATCTGGCAACAACATCACCAACAACATCCGCTGGTCGGTGCAGTTACGGTACAATAACTTGGCCGAGCCTACGTTCATCGAAAGAGGCTACCCAATGGCCTATATCTATAAGCCAGAAGCCGAACTCGTTACGCCCAATTTTCCTACTGTTCAGCAA
>JALOLW010000071.1 GCA_025455795.1 Spirosomataceae bacterium | reverse complement strand
GCATAGCAGTATGGTAGCGAATAACACGCCAATACGAGGGCTATTTGCTGCTCAAAACGCCAAAAAAATGCGGTCGCCCGAGCTATCTGCTTTGCGTTGGCAAAAACAGGCAAATGGCGATGAACCTCAAAAAAATCTTGAATTTCAGCAGGATAGTGAGCCACCGACAAATCTTCAGTATCGCTCAAACGACTCATCAAAGCACCAAGCCCCGCTTTTCCTTGTTGTGAAGCGAGTTTTTCTACAACGCTATCCGCGCTTACGTCACCAATTTGACGATAAGGGTTCAAAAAAGTATCGTCAAAAATTCGCGTTTTTTTTCTATTCGACATACCTAAAATTGATTTTTAAAGGTTTGCATCTCCCTTAAAATCAACACAGATGTACGGGGGAATGTTTTTAAACTACAAAAGGTTTGATGACGCGGGCGTTTTGTTTTTTGAGTTCTACAAAAAGCCGATTCAGCATTTCTTCGTCGCGGTACGTACCGATGATAGAGCCGCCCGAACCCGTAAACGCTGCCGATGCGCCGCACGCTCGCGCGGTGTCAATCATGGCTTGGTTGCGCTCGGTGATGGTCATGACTTGGCCTCGGTAGTCGAAGTTTTGGTTGATGAGCTGGTGTAGTTGCGTGAAATCCTGATTTTTGATAGCATCACGCCCTGTTTCGGCTACGCCTGCTATGCTTTTGAGGGTGTTTACTACGTGTTCGTCGCCTGCTTCCCACCGCTGCCTGATGGTATTGAGGACCTTGCCCGATACCTTGCTGAGGTCGGTTTTGTAGGCGATGTAGAGTTTAGGCAGCAGGCGTGGGTCGAGCGGCTCGTAGTAGCCATAGCCCTGTTTATCAATGAGTTCTTTGGCAAAATCCATATAAACGCAGCCTTCATAGCACTGTATTACGCGGTCTTGAAGCCCTGCCGTGATGCCCAATTCTTCGGTTTCGGCTTTGAGGGCGAGCGTAGGCAAATAAGGCAGTGGAATTTCTACTTTGTAAAACTGCATCAATGCCCGCAAAGTAGCGACGACGATTGCACTCGACCCCGCCAAACCTACTTGGCGCGGGATACTGGTACGGTAGCGTACCGTAAAGTTTTTGTTGTGGAGTTTGATGCCTTCGCCTTCGCAGTACTCTACAAATTTCTTGATGGCGGCTTTGATGAGCGGAATCCCTCCGTGGTAGCCCAGCGTACTGATGGTATCGCGCAGATGAAAGACACTTTGGTAGATACTTTCGTCTTGAAGTTGGGGTTCAATGTGAAGTTCTGGCGACTCATAAAGCGTAATCGAAGCCCCAAAGTTGCGAACTGAAATCGAAATAGTTTTACCAAAATACCCATCTGAAGGGTTACCGAGCATCCCTGCCCGCGCAAAAGCACGTGTTTCTATCATTTTAAGATTCTACTTGAAAACCATTTTTGAGCATTAATTCCCAGACCGAAACCTCGTAGTCGTCAATCACAGGAATGGGCAAATCCCAACTCACAAAGTACCACTTTTGGGGATTGTCGGCGACCAATACGCGCCGCGATGACGAAAACACCCAAATCACCCGTTCTACGCCCCATTGCAAGAGGCGTTCGGTTTTTTTGTGAAAATATTCTTCTTCGTTTTGGAAATACTCATATTCGTCAATCTTGATGTCCACTTCAATGACCACGTTGGGTGGAGTATCGGCATATTGGGTCGAATGAAAACCCACTTGAAACTGCCCCTCACGATAAATCGCTATATCGGCAGAGAAGTTGGTGTTTTTGGAAATATGAAGCCCCAGTTCTGCTGCATTGGCAAAATAGGTATCTGGTAGGTTTCTGTTAAGAAATTTGAGAATACATCCAGTAATGAAGTATTGTAATTTACTTGTTCCCATGCCAATTTCTTCGATTGTTTTGAGTCCCAACAAAAATTCTTTGTAGCCCTTTCGGTAAACAGGGTGTCCGTCGAACTCCTCATAAATCAGGATTTTGGGAACAGAAGTGGTGAGATGGTTCATATCGGTACGATATTTTTTTCAAAAGTAGAGAAGATTTGCCACTCTACAAAACCTCCGTACCTCTGTGATAAACACTACACTTTGGATGCAAAAATTCATCAATGCGTAAAGGCTAAAATGTGTAAATGCTTGACAATTTCAACATTTACGCATTCCAACATTTCGGCATTTAACTTTCGCGTCCAGCCAAATACGCCGCAAAGTCGAGCAGGGGTTGTTTGCGGTCTTTGGGTACAGGAAGTTTCTCTAAGGCTTCAAAACCTTTGGCAAAGTAGGCTTCGGCGTTGGCTTCGGCGATTTTGTCAATGCCGAGTTGATTGTAAATATCGGTCACGGCGGCTACTTTGGTGGCGGTGTCGTAAGTGCCTTGCGGTAGCGAAAGCCAATGGTTGAGGGCTTGCTGCGTGTCGCCTGTGGCTTGTTGGAGGGCTTCGATGAGCAAGAATGTTTTTTTGTTGGCGATGATGTCACCACCTACTTGTTTGCCAAATTTCTCGGGGTCGCCATACACGTCCAAAATATCATCTTTGAGCTGAAAACCCAAGCCCATATTCACGCCCGCGTCGTAGAGGGCTTGCGCTTGGGTATCGTCTGCACCGCCGATGATAGCGCCCAATTCCATGGCAAAACCCAGTAAAACCGAGGTTTTGAGCCGAATCATGTTGATATATTCGTCTTGGGTTACGTCGGAGCGTAGTTCAAAATTCATGTCCCATTGCTGTCCTTCGCATACCTCGGCGGCAGTCCGATTAAAGCGTCTGATGACGCGCGGCAGGTGCTGAGGGGCGGTTTCCAAAAGCAACTCGTAGGCGTTGACGAGCATCACATCCCCCGACAGAATGGCGATGTTGGCGTTCCATTTTTCATGGACGGTAGGTTTACCCCGGCGCAGTGGGGCTTGGTCCATGATGTCGTCGTGCATGAGCGTGAAATTGTGAAACACCTCCACGGCTACCGAGGGTTTGAGGGCTTTGCGCCAGTCGTCGGTGAAAAGATGGGCTGCAAGTACCGTCAAAAGAGGCCGCAACCGCTTCCCTCCCAACGACATAATGTATCGAATCGGTTCATAAAGTTCGGTGGGCTGCTCTCCGTAAGTGGTGTGGTTGATTTGTTTGGAAACAGCGTCTAAGTAAGGCTGAAAAGTCATCAGTGGAGGAGTAAGTATTACTGTCATTGGGTTGAATTGTCAAAAATAATGGAACCTTGACGTATAAACGTGGTCTGTGAGAAAAAGTTTTGAATATTTTTTGGGGGAATCTTTCCAAAAGTTTCAGAACTTTCGGCAAAGTTTTACATCATGCGCCCTTATCAGATTCTTCTTTTTGCCTCCGTTTGTAGTTTATTGTTGGTGAGTTGTGCTACTTCACAGCCCAAAACTATCACCACCGATTGGACGCAGTTGGTGAGTACATCGCCCATTTTTCGGCAAAATCACACGGGTTTTGCCCTCTACGACCCCGAAAAACAAGCGATGGTGGCCGAGTACCAATCTGACCGCTATTTTACGCCTGCTTCCAACACCAAACTTTTCTCGCTCTACGCGGGCTTGTGTATCTTGGGCGACTCCGTGCCTGCCCTGCGCTACATGACACGCGGCGACTCGCTGATTTTTTGGGGTACGGGCGACCCAAACCTGCTGCACCCTGATATGCCCGCTTCTGCCGTACTCAATCACCTCAAAAACTGGGGCGGAAAACTCTATTACTACCCCCACAACTATACCGGCAAACGCTTCGGTTCGGGCTGGTCGTGGGCTGATTATGATGGCTACTATCAATGTGAATTGTCGGCACTGCCGCTTTATGGCAATATCGTCCGATTCACCAATCGCACCGTGAAGCCGCGTATTTTCAAAGATAGCCTTCGCACAGCGGGATGGGCCGAAGAGTTTGAACTGTCGCGCGATGAGTTTGCCAACAATTTCTTTTCGCGCGGGTGGCCTGCCAAAGCCTTTGAGCAAGACGTACCGTATCGTACTTCGCCGCAGTTGGCCGCCATGCTTTTGGCCGATACGCTCAAAAAAGAAGTCCGTCTTCTGGCCAAACTCCCCAACGTTGCCAACTACAAAACAATGTTCAGCATCCCTGCCGATACCATGTACCGCCGCATGATACAAGTGAGCGACAACATGCTCGCCGAGCAAATCATGTTGCTTTGCGCTTCGCGCTTGGACACGCACAACGTGGGCTTTGACATTAAAAAAGGCATTGATTACGTCAAAACGCAGCTTCTGTCTGATTTGCCCGACGAACCGATTTGGGTGGATGGCTCGGGACTGTCGCGTTACAATCTTTTTACGCCGCGGGCTATCATCAAGCTGTTGCAGAAGATTCAAGCCAAAGTCCCCGACCAGCAGCGGCTTTTTGGTTTGATGTCCATTGGTGGCAAAGCAGGCACGATTCGGAATATGTTCAGAAACCGTCCGCCTTTTGTTTTTGCCAAAACGGGTACCCTTGCCAACACTTACGCGCTGAGTGGCTACCTCCGCACCAAATCGGGTAAAGTGTTGATTTTTAGCTTGATGAACAATAGCTACACCCGCAAAACCGCCGAAATTCGTGCCGAAGTAGAACGTATTTTGACCGAAGTTTATGAAAAATATTGAGCGGTTTGAAATCGAAATTCCTCGTTGGTTTTTCAAATAACCGATAACCATTAACTGATAACTGACTGCTAAATTATGACATCACTCGACAAAATAAAGGCGTTTAATGCAGGGCGCGACGAGCAGCTACTGCTCCGCAAGTACGACCGCATGATGGAGGGAGTTTTTCGATTTTTTCGGGCTACTTCGCACCTGTTTTTTGAAGATTTGAAAGAACATTTTACGACCCAAGACCCTACCCGTGTGTGGGGCTGTGGCGATTTGCACCTCCAAAATTTCGGCACGTACAAAGCCGACAACCGATTGGTGTATTTTGACCTCAACGACTTCGATGATGGCCAACTCATGCCCGCTACTTGGGAACTGGCACGGATGCTGGTGAGTATTCACTTGGCTGCCGAAGAACTCGCCCTCAACAAACGCGAATGTGATGCCCTGACGGTGGCGTTTTTGGAGAGTTACAATCAAACGCTTATCCTCGGCAAACCCATTGATATAGAGCGACGTACCGCCAAAGGAATGTTGAAAAACTTCATTGAAAATCTCGAAAGCAGGAAGCGAAAGCAGTTTATCAAATCGCGGACGGTAGAGGTAAAGAAAACCCTCAAACTCAAGGTGGACAACGATAAAGTACTGCCTATCATACCCGAAAAACGCCAAATGGTGGAGCAGCTATTGACCGCTTGGCTCAAGCAACACCCCAATCCGTTTTTTAAGCGAGTGCTCGACGTGGCCGTGCGCGTGACCGGAGGCGCGAGTTTGGGCTTAGAACGCTATATTGTACTGGTCGAAAATCACAAAGAAAAACGGTATCTACTGGACCTCAAAGAAGCCCGCCCTTCGACTTTGACCGACCTCAACCCCCTGTCTCAACCCGCTTGGCCGACCGAAGCCGATCGCATCGTCAATATCCAAAACCGCGTCAATAATGTCCTGCCTACCTTGCTCAACGCGCTTCTGACAGATGTGTCTAAGTCGTTTGTTTTGAAAGAGTTACAGCCCGAACAAGATAAGTTTGACTACAATTATTGGGACGGCGAAATGGACTCGTTGGAAGACCTCCTCCGCACAATGGCCCAAATTACGGCCTCTGGACACCTTCGGAGCAGCGGGCGGCAAGGTTCATCTATCACCGACGACCTCATCGCTTTTGCCCACGAAACCACCTGGCAAAAAGACCTCCTCCACTATTGCGCCCAATATCCCCAAAAAGTTCACCGCGATTATTTCATTTTCTGCGAGGCTTACGAAGAAGGAATCTTCTGAAGTGTCGAGGTACGAGAGTAAAGTGTCGAATTATGATATTTTATCCATCATGGGAACTTTTGGTAGGGGTTGTTTCGTTAGCACTTTCACCGCAGTTGGTCTTTTAACTGTGGGCTATAGACTGCCGACTGTGGACTATAAACTGCCAACTGTACACTCAAAAAGGGGTCGCCTTGGTTTTGACAGCGAGTTGAGGCGGTATGTGTAAGCACGTCGGGACGTGAGCGCGAGTCCTGTTAAAAACACGCTTAAACAATAGCTGGCGAATATAGCTACGCTATGGCTGCCTAATCCGGAGTGATTACGCTTTAGCCATCGTTCCTCCAGTCTCCGCCTTGCTGGCTGGATCAAGGGGCGTCGAATCGCAGGACTGGTCGTGGCGACGTTGCTAACACACGACGAGAAACCAAGCAACTAAGGCATCGGTGTAGGTCTGTTTTGAACCTTTCTGAAGCCCGAAAATTGAATCAAAACTAAGCGTGTAGAAGACATATCGTTTCCTTGTTCTGGACGCGGGTTCGACTCCCGCCGACTCCACAAAAAAGCCCGTTTCCGCTATGGAAATGGGCTTTTTGAGTTTTTAGGGCATTTTCATATATTTGGCTATCTATTTGACTTGTATTTTATTTAGACCCTTATGAACCAATATCAGCAAATTTTCCAATTCCTTTTAGAGTTCTCTAAGCTTCGCAATCGAATTATTTGTGATGTAGAGAATTATGAATCAGTTTTTTGGTTGAGTGAATTACCTCATTCGGTGATTACTATTTTGAATAAACCAGATACTGCTTATTGGCTAAAAGCCGAAAGACCTAACCGTGTGGAAAAGCCAATGGACTTGCCAACAATTGCTACTGATGAAGCAAAAGAGGAGTATAACCAACATTTGGAATCTTACAATCAATATAAAGAAAGTTCAAGCATTTATAGACAATTATTTGATGCTTACAAAAAGATTCAAAATTTTGGCGATGAATACGAACTCCTGATGGGGGTAGGATTGCTATATCATACTCCCAACCAAGGAACTAAACTCAGACGGCATATTGTAACCACTCGCGCTACAATTGAATTCAATAATCGCAATGCTACCATTGAGGTAAAGCCTGACCCCACCGTAGGCTTTGCTATTGAATTGGATATGTGTAGCGGTTTACCAGCTTTTCAAAGCGATGACGCGAGACAATTCCTAAATGAGCCATTGAATAACTTTGAGGGAACGTTTTTTTCTGAAAATATTATCGGTGAGAATGGTATTCTACAACAAGCTACGAAGGTTCTTCATGCTGAGGCTGAATATATTACGGATATTGTTTGTCCCAATAGTTATCAGCCGTTACCTACTGTTTACTATGCGCCTGCTTTAATTCTGCGTAAGCGCAACGCACGAAGTTTGACTACAGTTTATGAAAGAATCCTCCAACAGTTTGAAGAAAATATCAATTTTGATGCTTCCTGTCTTCGTACTGTACTGGAAGTAAACGCGCCTCTCACGCCTGATGACCAACGAACGATAACCTTCCAAGACGACACTGTTTACTTCCCTAAGCCATACAATGCAGAACAAAGAGACATAATAAACCGCCTTAAAAATAGAAATGCAGTTGTTGTGCAAGGCCCTCCTGGAACTGGAAAATCACACACTATTGCCAATCTACTATGCCATTTATTGGCACATGGCAATCGTGTATTAGTAACAGCTCAAACCAAACGGGCTCTTGAAAGTCTAAAAAGTAAAATTCCTGATGAAGTAAAGCCTCTAATTGTAACTATGTTGGGCGATGACACTCAAGCAAACAATAATTTAGAGGCTTCCGTAAATGGTATCACAACAAAGCTGGATAACGCCGATATAGGTGTTTTAAATAACCAAATTACAAGGAATGTAGAGACACTACAACAACTAATAGATTCAAAAAAGAAATATGAGGAGGAGTTAGAAGTTCGTCGTTCACTTGATTTAGAACTCAATAATTTCAATCCTCAATACAACGGCAACCTTGAAGAATTATCCAAAAAAATTACTGAACGTCAATCTTTGTTTGACTGGTTTACTGATGAGGTAGGAGAAGTACGCGTTGGATTGCTTGCCCAACCCAACCGACAACCAAATAAAGATATTCAATGGCATAAAATTGACGGCATACAAACTGATTTTCAGAATCTCCACGATTTAGTATCAACTTGCAAGGATTTTGTCCCAGAAGATTTTCAAGGCGATCTGCCTAATTTGACAAATCTACCTGATTTGGAGGCACTAAAAACCTACTTTACTACCATTAGTGAATTTGAGGCGGAGTATCAACATCAAAGCATAGAACCCTTACCTTCCAACAATGTTATGCTTTTGAGACTTCTTGAAGATTGGACAACCATAACGTACCAAAGAGCTACTCTACCACAACCACAAACCGGTCTGTCCAAAAGAGAATTACAAAGAGACGCGCAAAAGATTCGGACTTTCTTAGCTCAATTTGAAAACCGCCCTTTTAATAAATTATGGCAGGAGTTTGAAGTAACAAACCGTATAGAGTTAGAAGAAAAGCCTTTTCAAAACATTAGGGCTGATTGCCAAATACTTTTGCAACATTTACAAACCAAAAGAGCCACAAAGTTGGATTTTGGTTTGTTGAGTAAACTGACTTTACCCGCAAACATCAAAAATCTACAACCTTTTACTCAACAAAATACCGTCAATGGGCAATATTGCGACTCTGTGACAAATTTAGAATTATTGGTTCGCTACTGTGATTTCAGAATTCGGTGCAGTACCATTGTTCAAGGTGACTTTCAGTATAATCAAAATCTTGAACTGGATTTACGAGACAGGCTGGAGTACTTAGAGGTAACAGTTCAACAATTAGAAGCTATTGAAAATGCAAACCACGAAATAACACAATTAGAAAATCAGATTGGTCGCATGGTTCAAATCCAGCAACCTATTGATAAAGAGCAAATTGAACAATTGAGGAGGCGTGTTATCTACACTCAGGTAAGACATAAATATGATGACGCAAAAAATAACATTTTCAATATCGTTGGTACACTCCAAAATCCCGGTTATCATCTGGTAGTCACCACATTGGCTGAAAATATTCAAAATCAAAATTGGAAAGCTTGTAACGATAATATTGAAGAAGTAAAAACGCTTTATCGTAATCGAAAAACAAAAGATGATTGCAATCTTTTACTCCAACGTTGCCGAGCTATTTTTCCTCATCTGTCCAATGCTATTGAAGATGGCATAATTACGACGCGGCAAGTACAGTCTTTGGCAGATGCTATTTATTGGAAAAATGCCCATTGGCAACTCCAAAACGCATTGAATCAAACAGAAGAAGCACTTACCAACGCTATTCGCCAACAAGAAAAAACGATCGGGGAACTGACGGCACAATTGGCTGCTGACAAGGCCTGGGTAGAGGTGTTGGGAAGAGTCACTCCCGAATTGGCGCAAAATTTAACGAGGTGGAGTCAAGCCATGCGAAGAGCGCGAGGAAATGGAGTGAGGGCAATGCAAAACCGCAAAGAAGCCCAATCTTTAATGGCCGAATGTCAGCAAATTGTCCCCTGTTGGATTATGCCTTTGCCAAAATTGGTTGAAACGTTACACCCCGACGTAGCGATTTATGATTATGTCATCGTGGACGAAGCCAGTCAGTTAGGCCCAGATGCTATGTTTTTGATGTATTTAGCAAAGAATATTATCGTCGTAGGCGACGACAAACAGACTGCGCCACAATATATCGGTATTACAATAGAACAAGTTACGGACTTGATAAATCGGTTTTTAAATAATGTTCCTTTCAAAAATTTCTTTAACACCGATTATAGTTTTTTTGATCATGCCACTGCTTTTTGTGCAGGTACAACCGTAACGCTGAGAGAACATTTTAGATGTATGCCTGAAATCATTGAGTTCTCAAATCGCAATTTTTATCAGCTTTCGGGGATTGAGCTTTATCCACTCAAACAATACAACCAAAACAGACTTGAACCGTTGAAATCTACTTTCGTACAGGGTGGTATGGTAGAAAGTACGGGGCCAACTATTCATAATGCCGTAGAGGCGAATAAAATTGTTGCGACGATTCAAGCAATGTTGAAAGATGAACGCTACGCAGGTAAAACGCTTGGTGTGATTGCCTTGCAAGGGCAAAAGCAGGCACAGATAATCAACCAAAAGCTATTAGAACTCATTGAACCGAGCGAATATGAAGCACGAAAAATCATCTGTGGCGATGCCAAAAATTTTCAGGGCGACGAGCGAGACATTATCTTGTTGAGCTTAGTAACAGCCCCAAATCACCCAAGAAATGCTTTAACTACTCCTGAATACCAGCGCACTTTCAATGTTGCGAGTAGCCGTGCCAAAGAACAAATGTGGCTTTTTCACTCTGTTAAACTTGATGAACTACAAAATGACGATGATTTGCGGTACAAGTTACTCTATTACTTTACTAACCCCAATCAACCTATTATTCCCCGAAACGATAGAATAGGTTCATTTAATCCACAACAGTTACCACCACCTTTTCAAAGTGTATTTGAAATAGATGTTTACAACATAATTGTAGAACGAGGGTATGGCGTTATTCCGCAGTATAAAGTCAGTCGATACAGCATAGATTTGGTCGTAGTTCTGCACAACGGTATCAAGATTGCCGTAGAATGTGATGGAGATCGTCATCATAGTACGCCTGACCAAATTCAGCGTGATATTATTCGTGAAGGAGTGTTGAAAAGAGTAGGGTGGCAATTTTTCAGGGTACGAAGTGGCAAATTTTATCATAACCGAATAAAGGCTATGGAAAAATTATGGCCACTTTTAGAGAGGGAGGCCACTGTGCAAATGCCCCCAAAACAATCTGATGAACCCCCAAAGCCCAATAATACACCAGCACCATCACCACAGAATGGAAGACAAATGCCTCTTTTTCAAGAACAAAAAACGCAGCAGTTAGGCATATTTGAAGCTAATGAAGAAACGATAGCTCAACAAGTGCCACAGAAAAATATGAGTAATAACTTAACCAAATCAACCAATCAAGGAGTGAGTCTAATATTCACCAACCAACAAAGGGTTTATGTAGTGAAAACGATGGGGCTGAATAACGAACAACTTAGACATCAAATAAAATTTGAACCGCAAGAAAAATCAAAATTGATAGTAAAAACGTCTGATTTTGAAGGATATATGCTATTTGGATTTGAAAATGGTAAAGTGGCCAAAGTACACTTGAAGTCATTTCTACAAACTCATAAAAAAATTGAAAAAGCCTACAACAATGAATCTAAACTATGCTTTATCAAGCATATTGAGCAAGACATAGATTTGGTAGCATACAGCAAAAAAGATGATGGACGTACAAAAGTCTTTGTATTTAATACGTCCTTGATTACCCATGTGGACTCAAAAACAAGTAAGGGCGTTAATGTAATGAAGTTAGAAGAACGTGGTGGGAAATTAGACGCTTTGAAAGAATTGAGGCAGGTAAATTTAGGAGATGTATCTTACTACGCTCGACAAAATATCCCAAATACAGGTGTGTTTTTGAAAGATAATGATAGCATTTGACTACGTTAGTTTCCAAAACATTCAGTAATATCGAAGTAATAATTTTCGTCTTTGTGGCGTTGTAGGGCGTTGTTGTCGCGGTAGATGATTTCTACCAATCGGGCTATCTGCAACGTAATGTCGGCATCTTCGAGTATTTCCATGAGG
>JALOLW010000479.1 GCA_025455795.1 Spirosomataceae bacterium | reverse complement strand
CGCAGGTTGGGGCCAAACGGGCAACCAAGAGATTGGTAACTACAACGCCTTCTCTACCTTTGCCACTTCTCCCGAGTCGTCGTTCTATGATTTGCAAGGAGCGCGTACGTCTTCATTGCCTGGCTATGAATTGGGTCAATTTGGCAACGCCAACGCCCGTTGGGAAACCACTACTTCAACCAACATCGGCTTGGATGCACGCTTCCTCAACAACAAGTTGGACGTAAGTCTCGATTGGTTCAATCGTACCACTTCTGATATGCTTTTCCCTGTAGAAGTGCAGTTTACGCAAGGGGTAGCAGTCAATCCGTTCCAAAATATCGGTGAAATGAACAACAAAGGCATCGAATTGAGCCTCAACTATGCCGACAAAAAAGGTGATTTTACCTACGCCATTGGAGGTAACTTCTCTACTTATCGCAACACCGTCGTCAAAACGACCGGTGACCCCAACACCCAATACTTTGGCTTTACTACGCGCCTTGCACCCATGAGTGTCACCCAGCAGGGTTATCCGCTTTCGTCGTTTTTTGGTTATCAGATTGATGGAATCTTCCAAAACGACGCCGAAGGCTTTGCACACCCTGCGCAGTTTGTGGCCAACACCGACGCCGCCAAACGCGCCAACCCTTACAACAAAGCAGGGTCTTTCAAATTCCGCGATGTAAACAACGACGGGGTCATCAACGCCGCCGACCGCACCATCATCGGCAATCCTCACCCCGACTTTATGTATGGTATCAACCTCAGCTTGGGCTACAAGGATTTTCGTTTAGACCTCTTCGGACAAGGTGTACAGGGCAACCAAATCTTCAACTATGTACGTTATTGGACCGATTTTCCCACGTTTGGGGGCAATCGTAGCCAACGGATGTTTGATAAATCGTGGCGACCTGGCATGACCGACGCCGTGTTGCCTATCCCGCGTTCCAACGACGTCATCAGTTCGAATCCTTCTACGTACTACCTCGAAGATGGCTCTTATTTCCGTTTGAAAAATATCCAATTGACCTACAACATCCCTTCGGCGATTTTGAAAAAAGTGGGTTTGAGTACGGCAAGTGTCTATGTGCAAGGCCAAAACTGGCTGACACTCACCAAGTACGAAGGTCTCGATCCCGAAATCAACCTGCGTAACTTTGCCTCTGGCTCCGACCGTCAGTTGGGTGTAGATGAGGGTGCTTATCCTGCTTTCCGTTCTACCAACTTTGGTTTAAGTATCAGTTTCTAACAAAAAATTTTTTGAACAAACATGAAAAAAATACTCATTACAGCAACCATGTTGGTAGGCGTAGGGCTTACCTCGTGCAGTGATCAGTTTTTGGAAGTACAGCCCCTGGGCGTACTGAGTGAATCAAACTTGACCAACCGCGCAGGCGTGGACTTGGTCTTGACAGGCGCCTATTCGCTTCTCGACGGCGTACAGACCAACGTTGGCTCGGCTTTTGCCGACTGGCAAGGTTCTGCCGACAACTGGGTGTATGGCTCAGTAGCCTCCGACGATGCCTACAAAGGCTCCAACGCGGGCGACCAACCCGAGATTACCGTTATCGAAACTTTCGCCCATACTTCTGACTTGGTACACTTCCGTGGCAAATGGCGGGCAGTCTATGACGGTATCGCTCGCTCCAACGACGTGATTCAACTCGTAGGCAAAGTAAATGACATGACCGATGCCGAAAAAACGGCGGTTGTTGCCCAAGCCCGTTTTTTGCGCGGACATTATCACTTTGAAGGTCGCAAAGTATTTAAAAATGTGCCTTACTTGGACGATAAAACTTACAACGCCAGCGACGCCAACTCGACCAAAATAACCAATACCGAAGAGATTTGGCCGAAAATAGAAGCTGATTTGGACTTTGCTTACAAAAATCTCCCCAATCGTTGGGCAGGTTTCCCAGGCCGTGCTACCAAGTGGGCGGCGGGTGCCATGTTGGCCAAAGCCTATTTGTTTCAGGGCAAATACGCCCAAGCCAAGCCGATTTTGGAAGACATCATCGCCAACGGCGGCTATCGCTTAGTAGCCAACTACCACGACAACCACCGCGCGGCCACCAACAACAACTCGGAGTCTATTTTTGAAGTACAACACTCCGTGAATGACGGGGCGGCTATCTCCAACAACGGCAACCGTGGCTACACCCTCAACTACCCATACGGTGGCGGTGCATTGACCACTTGCTGTGGCTTTTTCCAGCCTTCGCAAAACTTGGTCAATGCTTTCAAAACCGACGCCAATGGGTTACCGTTGCTCGCTACTTTCAATCAAGTAGATGTGCCAGGCAACAACTCGCAGACTTTCACCGGCAACCTTGACCCTCGTTTGGACTGGACCGTAGGCCGCGACGGCGTGCCTTATTTGGATTGGGGTATTCACAACCCCGAGTACATCCGCGACCGCGCTTACGCGGGGCCATTCTCACCCAAGAAACAGTCGCCCTATCGCGCCGAAAACGGCAGCCTTACTTGGACAGGTAACCCTCGCCAAAATGCCAACAACTACCGCATGATTCGGCTTTCACACGTTATTTTGTGGTTGGCAGAGTGTGAAGTAGAAATTGGCGACCTCAACCGCGCACGCACGCTGGTCAATCAAATCCGCACCCGAGCTGCCAATCCAGCGGGTTTTGTTAAACTCGCCAACGGCAGCAATGCTGGCAACTACGTTATCAGAGAATATACCGCTCCCTGGACTGACAAAGCGGTGGCTCGAGATGCCGTACGTTTTGAGACCCGCTTGGAGTTTGCCATGGAAGGCCATCGTTTCTTCGATTTGGTACGCTGGGGCATCGCCGACCAAGTGATTAATACCTATCTGGACGTCGAACAAACCCGCCGTACCTATCTCCGTGGGGTGCGTTTCAGCAAAGGCAAGCATGAGTATTTCCCCATCCCCGCGCAGGAGGTTCTCAACAGTGCCAAAGACGGCAAGCCCACACTAACGCAAAACCCTGGGTATTGATACGTTAATCGTTATCAGTTAATTGGTTAACAGCTCACGGTTCACAATTCCACAAACAAAAGCCCTTCACCGATTCATTGGTGGAGGGCTTTTGTTTGTGGAATTCAAAACCTTGGCAACATTTTTGCGATGAAATACAAAAAGAACTTTTTTTGCGTTTAATTGATTGTGAAAAT
>JALOLW010000478.1 GCA_025455795.1 Spirosomataceae bacterium | reverse complement strand
CGCCTTACATGCGAATAGGTCAGCTACTCGCTACCGACGACAACCGAAAAGACCAAGCAAATGCCTATTTTGAACGCGCCGTGGCACTCGACTCCAACGAAACGGCATTCCTAAAAATCTATGAAATCTTGGGCATTAGCTACTTGCAAAAAGGACACTATCAACAGGCCGAAAAGTATTTGAGAGGTTATGTTCGTCTAAGTCCCAACCGTCAAAGTCAAGCCCATCGAAGTGTAGAGCGTTATCTTCGGCAGTGCCGTTTTGCCCAGCAGCAGCCATCGCTTTTGGGCAATTTTACGCATCAGGCCCTGCCCGAGCCACTCAACAAAGCCCTCTCTCAAACCTATCCCGTGCTAACGGCTGACCTCCAAACCCTCATTTTTACCAAAAACAACGGCGACGAGGATCTCGTAGTGAGCGAGAAACAGCCGCAGGGCTGGACTCCACCCAAAAGTTTATCAGACAAAATTAACACCAATTTTAGCGAAGGTACTTGCACTATCTCTGCCGATGGAAGGACTTTGATTTTTACGGCTTGCCATCGCAAAACCAATTTTGGCAAATGCGATTTGTACCTAAGTCGCAAAGTAGGTCGTGCGTGGTCTGCCCCTGTCAATTTGGGGCCAACTATCAATGCAAGTACTTGGCAGTCACAGCCTTCACTTTCTGCCGACGGTACTCGGCTCTACTTTTCTTCTGACCGCGTAGGAGGAGTAGGCGGCAAAGATATATGGATGACAACCTCACATACGGGGGATGTTTGGAGTAATCCCGTCAATCTTGGGCCGACCATCAACACCGAGTTTGACGAAATCTCTCCTTTTATTCATGCCAATGGTGTCACGCTGTTTTTTGCCTCCGACGGTTGGCCGAGTGTGGGTGGTTTTGATATGTTTGTCTCCAAAAATACCCAACAGATTTGGTCAAACCCTCAAAATCTGGGCTTCCCTCTCAACGATTTTGCCGACCAAATGGGCTTTTTTATCACGCCCGATTGTCAACAAGCCTTTTATTCCTACCACAAAAGGGGCAGCTACTCCGAAAGCCACAGTTTGATAAGTGCCTTGTGTCAATTCCCTTTGTCAGATACTTTGAAACAACTTTGCCCCCCGATGCAGTACGTCAAAGGGCGAATATTAGACGCTCACAGCCGCCAACCTTTGGGGGCTTCGATACGCTTGAACGCATCAAAAGCAGGACATCAGCCTTTTGTCTATCAATCAGACGATTCGACAGGCGTGTTTCTTTTTGTCATGCCGCAAGCGCAGGCCGCCCAAATAGAGATTCAACGAGCGGGCTACCTCACGCGCCAAATAGGGCTTGCACAGTGGCCCATTGCCACCCTTCAAAACGGCGAGTGGGAAGTGAGCCTACTGCCCCTCACCAACACTTCAAGCATCATTTTGGGCAGTACTTTTTTTGAAAAAGGAAGTACAAATTTGTCCAGCAATCAGTCCCAATCACTTGAGCAATTGGCTGAGTATTTGCGACAAAATCTCCATGTCAAATTGTTGATAGAAGGTCATACAGACGATGTAGGCACAGCCGAGTTCAACCACCGTCTTTCAGTCCAAAGAGCCGAAGCCGTCAAAAACTATCTCTTTCAGAAAGGGATTGAAAAAGAACGCCTTACAACCAAAGGATACGGAAAAACCCAGCCCCTGACCTCTGAAAATTCCGAAACGGCACGTCAAAAAAACCGTCGCGTAGAATGTAAATTGATACCTTAACAAGGCCATAATTCTTGTGAGAATAATCATGGAATACAGATGCAAAGCTCCCCAGGTTAGTTTGCGCCCAAATACAACTTCGTAGGGGAAAGGACTTTCTCTCTTACTGGGAATTAGATTAAAAAAGTAGGGGTGTATATTTTCTCCAAATACAACCTCAGCATCCACTTCGTAGGTTCTTTGGTCATAAAAACGTAGTCGTAGCGGTCTATGAAACGCTGCTTTTCCAGTGTCCCCGTCTCTTGGGTGTAGCGCAGGGAGTCGCTGCCCCCTTGCCCCCAGATGGGGGAAAATGTCGAGTTTAAAGGGGCCGCCCATGCGGTGCAGAGTGTCGAAAGAATGAGTAGCTTTTTCATGGCGGATGGGGATTAGAAGGCGAAGCTCGTTCTGATAGTGAAGTCTGAAACGAAGAGCTGGTTGCGTAAATCGTGGGTACGGCCTGTACTTCGGTAAAAAGTATAACCCACGTCAATGACGCCGTGCTTAAAGAGTTTTTGTTGAAACCCAATCATGGGAGCTACACCTAAAAAGCCGCTCTTTGCCACTTCACTATGTATGTTTTGATTAGGAAAGGTAGCCTTGAAAATGTAGTTTGATCCTCCAACACGGGCATTAGTCCCCGCATAAAAGCCTGAAAGATGATTGCCCGATTTACCCTGCTTGATACGCCGTTGCATCAAAAAATAGTACCGTGCTTGCAAGCTCACATCGTAATTGAATAAAAAACTTGAAGATTCTCCACGAAGCAACATGTTGGTATTTATATCGCTCAAGAAAGCGTTTTTATTAACTTGGTTGTTGAGCCTGTACACTGCGTATCCGTTAAGTGAAAAAGGTGAATGGAGAAGTTTTTGTTCGTAGCCAATAAAACCCGCTAAGTTTTGCGTTCTCAATCCCAATGAAAGCCCAGGCCACCCTATCTTCCACATCTGTGATTGGTTTTCGTAGCATTGCAGTACGTCGCAAAGGGATGTTTTGTTACGTTTTTTGAAATCAGCGAGTGCCATCCCAAATTGTAGCTTAGTGTCTATGAACCATAGTCCCTCTTGGTTTTCAGTTTGATACGAAACTTTCAACGCCTCTAAATCAGGCCGTTGGTTGGGTATAACGCGCGTATCACCGTTGGGAAACTCTATTTGCTGTCTTACCAAATTCCGCCCACGATAGTTAAGATTGACGCTCATATCTATCAATCCAAACCTAAAAAAACGTCGCTGAAGTCCGTAAGTCAAACTTAGCTGACTACGATTCACATTATAAAAATTTTCGGTACGGTACTGTCCATTTTCGATTGGCAATCCCCAAGATTGATTGATTTCAAAGTTGCGGTTTGTAAGCCAACGGCCATAACGCACAGCCCAATAGTTACCCGAAAAATTATTAGCACTACGTTCTTCTTTGATGCGCCGCGCCATGTCG
>JALOLW010000477.1 GCA_025455795.1 Spirosomataceae bacterium | reverse complement strand
CGTACCGCTATTGCCGCCTTCTTTGCCATCAAACTTAAACATACTCACCACTTTATAGATGCGGTCGGCGTTGGGGTGGGCGGCATTGAAACTAAACTCATAGCTGGTCATTTGAAAAATAACCCAACAAGCAGCAATGCCAATCGAAAGACCGAGGATGTTGAGGGCGGTAAAAAGCCGATTGCGCCACAGTTGGCGAAGCGTGATTTTGAGGTAGTTGCGGAGCATAGTGTTGAATGGCTACAAGATGATGACTATGATACACTACCAAAATTACAAATTCAATGCCTTGTTTGTAAGCTGCTGACATTTAAGCGTTTATGTAATTTTGTATTTAACAAAAATGTCCGAATCTGGACAGTCGGACTGTAGATTCGGACATTGGCAGCGATGCTCAGGGACTTATTGAAAATGCGCTTTGAACTCGTTTTGAAAGTGAAGTAGTTTTTCTTCGCTACAACTGCACAGCTCAAAAAAAGTCGTATTTTTTTCGGGAAACGTATGAATCGCGCAGTGACTCTCTCCCAAAAGCCATACGCAGGTATAGCCATGCGGGCTAAAATGATGTTCTACAAAGTGGAGGATTTCAAAACC
The DNA here is from genome assembly GCA_025455795.1 of Spirosomataceae bacterium. GTDB lineage: Bacteria > Bacteroidota > Bacteroidia > Cytophagales > Spirosomataceae > Runella. Next base: position 2,556 of record JALOLW010000477.1, on the reverse strand, counting down.
GCATACTTGCAGCAAAAGCCCGAAATGATGCTTCAAATCGGCGGGGTCAATCGTCGAAAGCCAACCCGAGTGCAGAAATATAAGGTCTTTTTTGTTCATCTTGAATGGTAAAGGTAAAAACTATTGGACAAAAGCCAAACCAAACCAAGTGTGGTCTATCACCACAAACGACTTTTTTGCTAAATTGCCACAAAAATACTGACCATGAAGATTTCAAAAATCGAAATAAAAGATTTCCATCAGTTCAAAGACTTTACCCTCGACCTTACCTATCCCGAAGGCCACCCCAAAGCAGGCAAACCGTTGGACAAAGTGTGTTTTATTGGCCAAAGCGGCACGGGCAAAACCACCCTCTTGGAGTTGATTCCGTTGTTTTTGTATTGGTATGAAGAGAGTAATTTGATGGAGAGAATTGGAGTAGAGGCGATTTTAAATAAGGTGTATTTTCAAATTTTGTTTGGATTCGATAGACTATATTCGTTAAAATTACATTTTGACAAAGATATAGAAAGAGATATAGCTCTATTTTGGGAAAATAGTTCTGACGAAGTGTATAATTACTACATAACCGAATGGCAAAATAAAATAGCCTCTAAACTCATCTATTTCCCCGCCAACTTGAATTTTGATTTGGAAAACATTGATGCTGAGAATGCCTTTGACCAAGATGCCATCATAGATTTTAGCAAAACCAAAGTGGCGAGTGTGTGGTCGGTGATTTTGGAAAAAGTGCAGGCGTATCAAGAACAAGAACTCAAAATTAGGCAAGACATCTCGAAGGTAGCCGAGACATCTTTTAGCGATTTGGAGGCGATACAAGCAGCGGTAAGGAAATTGGAAGAATGGAAAAAAACGGAGTTCAACCCCATCAAAGACGTAGCCGACAACTGCTTGGATAGGCTTTTGGCCAACTACAAACTGCGGGTAAAAACCGAATTGGATTTCAAAACCAAAGACGATATCGGCTTTATCAAAATCGAAGATTACAATCAAAACGAAATCCCGCACGGGTTGTGGAGTACGGGTACGAAACAGGTGATTTTGAGCGCGTTGCCGCTGTATTTACTCAAACCCAAGCACACCGTTATTCTATTTGACGAGCCAGAACGCTCACTTTACCCTGATTTACAGCGACTGATTGTGGACTATTACAGTTCTATCACCACCGATTGTCAGTTTTTTTACTCAACCCATTCGCCCATCATCGCGTCGGCTTTTGAACCCTGGGAGATTGTGGAGTTGAAATTCAACGACCAAGCCCACATTTACCGTGAGGTGTATTACGAAGGCGAAAACCACGTGGATAACTACAAATGGAATCCGAAATACATGCGTTGGGATGATATTTTGCAACGGGTGTTTGACCTCAAAGACGATGGTTCACCCGCCCGTAAGGAGAAATTGGACGAACTCGCCACACTCAATGTGAAGTATCGAAAACTCACCCAAAAAGGCCAACAACACAGCCCCGAAGCGGTGGAGATTGTCCAAAAAATCGAAAAACTTTCTAAGGCATTATCAAAGTGGGATTGAACCGATGCAAAAAATAGACAAAAACTACGACCAAATTCTTTCTACAAAATACAAAGCATGGGTGGATAAACTGGAAAAAGACCAGAAAAAACACCCCGAATCCCGCACCTATTACGACGACGTAGTGATGGATTTGTACCGCTGTCAACGCGGCGTATGTGCTTATAAAGAGATGTTTATCTGTATTGAAAATCTTTATGACGTGAATAATTGGCAGAATGGTCAGTACCACATACCCGACCAAGCGGCCTTCAAGCGCACCGACCACTTTGGAGAGTTGGAGCATTTCGACGCTACCCTCAAAACCAATCAATACTGGCTTTGGAGCAATCTATTTATGATTCACGACAAAATCAATAACCTCAAATCAGCCAAACCCGTGGTGGCTTATCTCAAACCTGACTTGGACGACTATGCCCCCGAAAAGTATTTTGATTATGACGAAAAAACACACCGTTTTATTCCCAATACCGACATTGAAGACCCCGACCAAATCCGCCAAATTCAATCCATGATAGATGAAGTGCTTTTTTTGAATCACGGGGTGGTTCTCAATGAACGCGCCAACTTCATCCAAGACATCAAGCAGAAAAAGAGCTTTGGAACTTCTTATCAAATTGACCGATTTTTTACAGCAGTTCGTTGGTGTTTAGACGATTTTTCTTGAATGACTGTTCTCCCTCAAAATGCGTGATTTCTGAGCCTACTTCGATGGTGTCTTTTCGTACCACAAAAGCATCGGTTTTTTCTGGGAAAAGGCAAAAAAGCAACATAGCTCAAAGAAATGGTCAAAAATAACAATAGTTTTTTCATCCTCATTTTTTGGTAAACTTTCTACTTCAACTTCTCAAATAGCAAAGACGAAAAAACCTTGACACCTGTTCGGATTGACTCCTCCTCCACGCCAAAATTGGGAGCATGAATCATGGCTATAAGTCCTTTTTGAAAGTTGGAACCACCCAAAAAGAAATAGACACCTGGCACTTTTTGCTGAAAATAGGCAAAGTCATCATTCGAGAATGG
>JALOLW010000476.1 GCA_025455795.1 Spirosomataceae bacterium | reverse complement strand
CTGATAAAAAGCCCCTTCGGTTTCGTGCTTGCGAATGAAGTATCCAAACAAGGCCATCGTAAGCGCTGCTGCAGGCCAAGCCGCCCATTGGGGTGATAAGATTTGCAATAAACAAAGCGCAATCAGCGGCGCGTGAATCACCACAAAGGGCAGGAGTGTTTGACCGATTCCCTGAAAAGACACGGTCAGTTCGTCGGTGTCGTTTTGGGGTCGGCCTCCTTGCCCATTAAAATACAAACTCAACCCATAAATCAATCCCGACCCCAGCACAAAAATCATAAACACGCGGTAGAGGAAATTGAACTGCTCGCCAAAAGTCGCGCGTACCCAATCGTTGTGTACGAGCGCGTTGGCATAGAGCCAATCGCAGCCCAACCCAATCAACGGCGCGGCCATCAACGCAATCACGGCTGCTTTTGGATTGGTTTTTTTCCACAACACCCCCCAAAAAAACGCAATCACCAGCCCTGGTTTAATGTAGGAAGTTTGATTGGCCAAAATCAAAAAGAAATTGTCCGACGAATTGGGGTCGTAGGTACTGTTGGCCAAAACAATGGCGATACCGCACATCACCACCACAAACAACTGTCCAAAACGCACCGTCATTTTGTCGGAAGCGTGGGGATTGACGTATTTTTTATACACATCAAAAGCCATCATGGTCGAGACGGAGTTCATCATCGAATAAATCGCTGAAAAAATAGCGCATAGCAAACCCGCCAAAATCAATCCCACAAAGCCATAACCCACGGGAACGACGGTTTTCAGGAGCGTTAAAAATGTATCATCGGGTTTGACGGCATCGGGACCAAAGCGGGCTTTGAACAAATAAAAAGCCGCCGTACCTGCTGCTATCGAAAAAAACGGAATGATGAGTTTGAGAAAACCCGCCGCAATACTACCAAGTTTGGCGTCGCGGTCGGTTTTGGCGGCCAGTACGCGCTGCACTTGGTACTGATTGGTACTCCAATAAAACATATTCAAGATGGTCAAACCCGTAAAAATCCCCGCCCAGGGCAGTTTGGGGTGATCGGAGGGGAGATACAAGTGCATTTTGTTGGCTTCGGCGTGGTCGAGTTTCAACAAGCCCGAAAGGCCGCCAATTTCGGGCTGCATGTAGGTCATCGTTCCAATGAGCAGCACCGCGATAATCATAATGATGGTCAGGATGTTATCAGCAATCACAACCGACTCCATCCCGCCAAAAACCGTAAACAGCACTGTAACGCCCGCAATGGCAAAAATACCTTGTAGATAAGAAGGGTCAAACGAGGTGCCGTCGAGTAGCAGTCCCAAAGTGCGGCTACCGATGTAAAAACCACCCACCAACTGAATCATAATGAACGTAATCATCAACACGGTATAAACCAAGCGGGCGTTGGGATTGTAGCGTTTTTCCAAAAACTGAGACAGCGTGAAGAAATTGCGCTTTCGGTAAATCGGAATAAAAATATACGCCACCACCAAAATCGCAGGTACGGCCCAAACTTCGTAGTGACTTTGGGCAAAACCAATGGAATAACCCACCCCCATCATACCGATGATTTGTTGGGCGTGGATATTGGTCCCAAAAATAGACCCCGCCACACTCCACCACCGCAGCGATCTGCTGGCCATAAAGTATTCTTCGGCGTCTTTTTTCTTGAAACTCGACCACATACTGGCCGCTACGATAAACAGCAATAATATGACCACCACGGCCATATCCACGGGCGCAAGATTTTGAAGCATAAGGGTTTAGTTTTAATCTTGAAGGCAAAACTACAAATCTATTTCTGATTTACAGTCTTTTGACGGCTTCCCAAATTCGCTCGACGGGCGTACAAAGCGACAGCCGCACATACCGCTGACCTTTGGGACCGAAAATAAAGCCTGGAGCAATAAAGATGTATTTTTGATACAGCAGTTCATCTATCAATACCTCTGCCGACGCCACCGATTCGGGTAGCTTTGCCCACAAAAACATCCCTTCTTGGCGATTGTCGTAGGTACATCCGAGCGCGTCCAAAAACGCTTTGGCCGCCTCTAAACGCCCCCGATAAACGTCGTTTTGGGCTTGGTGCCACTCATCGCTGTTTTGAAGGGCAACCACGGCGGCCTGCTGTATCCCCAAAAACATCCCCGAGTCCACGTTGCTTTTGATGGTCAGCACGGCGTCTATGTACGCCTTTGCGCCCGACAACCAACCCACGCGCCAACCCGCCATGTTGTGCGATTTGGACATCGAATTCAGCTCGATTGCCACCTCTTTTGCGCCTTCGACAGAAAGCAAGCTGACAGGTGGTTTTTGGTTGAGAATCAAGCTATAAGGATTGTCGTGACAAAGCAGGATTCGATGTTTTTGGGCAAACAGGACTGCTTCCTCAAACAACTCGCGCGTGGCGGGCGCGCCCGTGGGCATCTGTGGGTAGTTGAGCCACATCAACTTGGTGCGTGGACTTACCAGTGCTTCCATCGCCTGCCAATCAGGCTGCCAGCCGTTTTCTTCTTGGAGTGGATATTCTATGACTTTGCCCCCTACCATCTCACTCACCGCGCGGTAAGCAGGATAGCCAAGTTCTGGCACAAGCACCTCGTCGCCTTCGTCCAAAAAAGTGAGGCTGATGTGCGTGATGCCTTCCTTGGAGCCAATCAGGGGCAGTATTTCTGTTTCGGGATGGAGTGCTACACCATACACGCGCTCGTACCAGAGCGCGATGCCCGCCCGCAGCGCAGGGATGCCTTTGTAGGCTTGATAGCCGTGGTTTTGGGGTTGGGCCGCCGCATGGTTGAGGGCTTCGATGGTAGCAGCGGAAGGAGCTTGGTCGGGATTGCCGATGCCCATGTTGATGACATCGTGACCTGCCGCCATGAGTTTGCGGACTTCGGCCAATTTGACCGAAAAATAGTATTCTTGGGCTTGTTGAGCGCGATTAGCGAGGGAAATAATCATATCTTTTCCTTCCCCAAACTGGGGGAAGGCCAGAATGGGGGTTACAGCACAATAAAAGGTTTTGGACTAAAACAAAGCACAAAGATAAGCAAAGCGACCCAACCCACGACTTGCCGAGCGCGATTTAGTGGCGCACGGTCTTCGGTAGGTGGATGATATACCCCCAGCACACGCCCCAATAAAAACCCAAACGCCAAAAAACCTGAGTAACCTTCGAGCGTGGGATAAAGGA
>JALOLW010000475.1 GCA_025455795.1 Spirosomataceae bacterium | reverse complement strand
GAGTACTACTAAGCGCAACGGACAGTTTGACCTCTCCGAAATCACTTTTCGCTACGGCGTTCAACCCGACACGACCCAATTTCCTAAAATGAAAGAGGTTGAAAATGAATTGTACGATTTACCAGAAGAATATCTCCAAATACCCGCTTAAATGGCTGTTTTTCAAGCCTCAACCTCCAAACCATAAACATACATGACTGATTTTTACACGGTACGTATCAATTTCAAAGGTGGGGTCATTTCGCCCGCCGAACTCAAAAATATCCTCGAAACCGCCCGCGAATGTCAAGTCCACAAAGTACGATTTGGCTTGCGTCAGCAGATGATTTTCAACCTTCCCCGTAACTTTGGCAAAACGTTTGCGCTCAAAGCCCAAGAACTCAATTTTGAGTTTCAAACCGACACCAACGTCTATCCCAACATCGTCAGTTCTTACGTAGCCGAAGAGGTCTTTCAAAACGGAAACTGGCTCAGTGAGGGAATTTACAAGGATATTTTTGACGGATTTGACTACGACCCGCAGATTAAAATCAATATTTCGGACGCCCAACAGAGTTTTTCTCCCCTGTTTTCGGGGCATTTGAACTTTGTCACTTCACCCACGCCCAATTACTGGTATTTGTACATTCGAGTACCCAAAACCAACAAAGTCTATCTTTACCCCAAGCTCATTTTTTCGACCGATATACCCGTACTTTCGCTCAAACTCGAAGCCAAAATCCTGGCGCACGAAGGGCAATCTATCATCAACGTGACGACGCTCTTCACGAGTATTGATGCCAAAAGGTCCATTGTGGCAGAAACACCTTTTGAGCCACCCGCCTTTTCGTTGCCTTACTACGAAGGACTCAACCGCTACGGCAACAAAACTTGGCTCGGCATCTATCGCCGCAACGAACTCTTTTCGGTTGATTTTTTGCTGGATATTTGTGCGCTTTGTCAGCAAACCAAAATCGGTGAAATCTGCGTTACACCGTGGAAGTCCATCATTATCAAAGGAATAGAAGAAGAGAGTAGAGAGTTGTGGAGCAATTTGCTCTTCAAATACAGCATCAATGTACGCCACGCCGCCAACGAACTCAACTGGCAGGTAGAAGACGACTCGGAAGCAGCCCTCGCCCTCAAACTATCGTTGGTGAAGTCGTTTGACGAGTACGATTTGCGTACTTTTGGCATTTGTTTTGGCATCAAAACTCGCCCCAAAACCGAAGTTTATGCTTCTATTATGGTGCGGCGTCGGCGGTTTAAATTGTTGGGATTCATCCCGTTTAATTTCGTCTATGACATCTCTTACACCGAAGATTTCAACCCCAACGGACGCACCAAAAAATATTTTTACGTGGGTGCTTCCCGCCTTATTTTGGCCGAACAATTGCGCCGTTGTGTGCTGCAATACAACAAACTCAAAGCCGCCAACCTCATCGAAGCCGCGGGCATGAAAGACGACCATATCGAAGAGGGCGAAGATGTGGTGCTCTCACCCAAAGAAACGTACCAATGCTCGCACTGTCTCACGGTCTATGATGCCGATTTTGGCGACCCCGCCAGAGGCTTCGCCGCAGGAACATCGTTTGACGATTTGCCCGACACCTACACCTGCCCCACTTGCGACGCTCCCAAAAAAGATTTTGTGCGGGTGTGACAAAACTTGGTCAGTACCGTACTTTATCGCTGCTGACGCGGATGTAGCGAACGCCCACACTCCTAAAAATCAGCAACGAAACTGCCAAAAGCCCAAAAAATAGCCAGCTCAATGCGTGATTGTAATAAATGATGGCGACCATACAAACCACCGATAGCACCAACGCAATGAGCGGAAACCACGGATAAAAAGGAGCTTTGAAGGGGCGTTCGAGTTTGGGTTCTTTGCGGCGCAATGCCAGCAAACTCATCATGCTCGTGATGTACATCACCATCGCGCCCAGTACCGACAAGATGATGATTTCTTGGGTATGACCCGTAAATAGAGCGATGAGTCCCAAGCCACCTCCTGCCAGCAAAGCCCAGTGGGGTGTGTGGTGTTTGGCGGAAAGTGATGCCAAAAATTCGGGTAAGTAGCCTTCACGGGCGAGGGCATAAATCTGACGCGAGTACCCGATGGTATTGCAGTGAAACGAAGCGATGAGCCCAAAAAGTCCCAAACTGGCAAATAGTTTTGACCATATACTATCGCGCCCGAGTACCATTGAGAGGGTTTCGGGCAGAGGATAATCAATGCTGCTCAACACCCGCCAATCGCCCGCCCCGCCACTGAGTAGCATGATACCGATGGCCAAAAAAACCAACGTAGCAATGCTCAGAATATATCCTCGCGGAATAGTTTTGCGCGGTTCGCGGACTTCTTCGGCCACCATAGCCACCCCTTCGATGGCGATGTAAAACCATATCGCAAACGGCAGTGCTTCAAAAACCCCACTCGCGGTGACAGGTACGGCGTGAGCGACAAAATTTTCGGTTTTGTAGTAGGGGAAAATCAATCCCATGAACAAAAGCAATTCTAAGACGGAAAGCAAAGTGACTACCAACGAAAACTTGGCTGACTCCTTGATACCCAGTAGGTTGATGCCGATAAATACCAAATAAGCCCCCACCGCAACGGTCATGGTAGGAATGGCTGGATTGAGGAAGTGAGCGTAGCTACCGAGGGCAAAGGCAATAGCAGGGGGCGCCATCACAAAATCTATCAACGTACCAAAGCCCGCCACAAAGCCCATCGTGGGGCCAAAAGCCCGATAAGCGTACGAAAACGGCCCGCCCGCGTCGGGAATGGCAGCGGTAAGCTCAGTGTAGCTAAATATAAAAGTGATGTACAACACCGTGACAATCAACACTGCCACCAAGAAGCCGAGCGTACCTGCTACGGCCCAGCCGTAGTTCCACCCAAAATAAACTCCTGAAATAACCATGCCCACGGCTATTCCCCATAATTGGAACGTGGTGATGACTTTTTGAAGCGATTGCCGACCGCCGTCGGGAGGTTCTGCGTTGGGCATTGTCTGACAATGAGGCTTTTAGCGTTTCAAAAATACGTTTTCTTAGAAAACTTGAAAGGCCGCAAAGGTATCAAATTGATGCCTAAAAAAAAAGTGCGTAAAAATACGCTTTTTGAAAAATCACGTAGTTTTACTCTATTTTTTGTCAAAATAACCCCCGACCTTTGTCATGGGTTTGGTTGAATTC
>JALOLW010000070.1 GCA_025455795.1 Spirosomataceae bacterium | reverse complement strand
ATTTATTTCATTGACGATTTGAGCGATGACTTCTTCCAAAAGGTATATTCGGAGCGAAACCTGTATTTGAGCCGCTAACCTCATCCCGTCCCGAAACATATTCGGACTACCCCTCTCTTTGGTAAGGAGAGGGGTTTTTTGTGAGAAAAATAGATTTTTTATCCACAAAAAAACCTGATTTTCAAACGATAAATCCCGTTCGGGCTGCTTTCAAGGCATTGGTACAAAAAACAGGCATCACCAAGGACGTAGGCGTACATTGAGGCACACGCTTTCCGAGATACTCACGTAAGAAATACCCTGCTTTTGAGTGGAGTATTTTTGTTGCGGGAAACTTTCTCAAAATTTAACATAGACTTTTGGAATAGGTTTCCTTAACTTTGTGTTAATAATTCGCACAACTACCTCGTACTCCTCCATGAGCGACGTCATCAAGCACGAATGTGGCATTGCCATGATTCGCCTACGCAAGCCGTTTCAATACTACATTGACAAATACGGCACTCCTCTCTACGCTGTCTATAAACTGCATACCTTGATGGAAAAGCAGGTAAACCGTGGTCAAGACGGCGCGGGGGTAGCCAACATCAAGATAGAAGTCCCCCCAGGCCACCGCTACATCAGTCGGTATCGGTCGGTGGACCAGCAGCCGGTCACGGAGATTTTTCAAAAAGTACAGAAGAAGTTTAAGAAAGCCTTCAAAGAACTCAAAGGCGACGATAAAGACCTGCGCTTCAACGCCCAATGGCTCCAAGAAAACGTGGCGTTCACGGGCGAGATTTGGCTCGGACACCTGCGCTACGGTACGCACGGCACCAACGAAATCGAAAACTGCCATCCCATGCTCCGCCAAAACAACTGGCGAAGTCGCAACTTGGTAGTAGCAGGCAACTTCAACATGACCAACGTGGACAGGCTCTTCGACAAGCTCGTGTCGCTGGGGCAGCATCCCAAAGAACGGGTAGATACGGTAACGGTCATGGAAAAAATTGGGCATTTTTTGGACGAAGAAAACCAGCGCGTGTTCGACCGCTTCAAAGGGATTTATGAAAACCCCGACCTGTCGGATGTCATCGAAGACAACATGGACATGGTGCGCGTCCTGCACCGCTCTTGCCGTGATTTTGACGGGGGCTTTGCCATGTGCGGCATGACGGGCGCGGGGCAGGCGTTTGTGGTGCGCGACCCTGCCGGCATCCGCCCTGCCTACTACTACGCCGACGATGAGGTGGTGGTAGTGGCCTCCGAAAAACCCGCCATCAAAGCCGCTTTCAACGCCAACTACGCTGATATTAAGGAGATTAGCCCTGGTCATGCGCTGATTATTGACAAGTACGGTGAGTACGACCAACACCAAATCTTGAAGCCCATCGAAAAGCGCTCGTGTAGTTTTGAGCGGATTTATTTCTCCCGCGCCTCCGACCCCGACATTTACCATGAGCGCAAAATGCTCGGTAAGTCGCTTATTCCGCAGATTTTGGAAGAAATAGACTACGACCTCGAAAACACCGTGTTTTCGTACATCCCCAACACCGCCGAAACCGCTTTTTTTGGACTCGTGGAGGGGCTGGAAGAGTATCTTTTCAAACAACGCAAAAAAGCCATTCTCGACGGCCACCACTCGCCCGAAGAGTTGGAAAAAATCTTGTCGTTTAGGCCGCGTATCGAAAAACTCGTCTCCAAAGATGTCAAACAGCGGACGTTTATCACCAACGACGCCGCCCGCGACGAGATGGTGTCGCACGTGTATGATATGACTTACGAGGTGGTACGCAAAGGCGTGGATACCATCGTGGTCGTGGACGACTCCATCGTGCGCGGCACAACCCTCGAAAAGAGTATTTTGCGCCTACTCGACCGTCTCCAACCCAAGAAAATCGTCATCGTGTCTTCGGCCCCGCAGATACGCTATCCCGATTGCTACGGCATTGATATGTCCAAAGTGAAGGATTTTGTGGCGTTTCGGGCTACCTTGCAACTCCTCAAAGAACGTGGTCTCGACAATCTCCAAGATGAGGTGTATGCCCAATGCGTAGCCGCCCTCGAAACAGGCAACGCGACCCAGCAAAACTACGTTCAGGCGTTGTTTGAGCCGTTTACCGACGAGGAAATATCGCACAAAGTAGCCGAAATCGTGAAGCCCAGAGACTTACAAGCCGAGCTTTCGATTATCTTCCAGACCGTCGAAAACCTCCACCGCGCTTGCCCCAACCACAGCGGCGATTGGTATTTTACGGGCAACTACCCCACGCCCGGCGGCAACCGCGTCGTCAATAAGGCATTCGTCAATTTTTACGAAGGAAAAGGCGTTAGGGCGTATTGAGTAGGCAAAAATTCCGCACTATCACGCAAACAATGTATCCACACTAATCTCAAAATCGGGAAGAACGGGGGCGGCGGAGCAGAGGTCGTTTTCGAGGCAGATTTTTACGTTGCGACGCGAGGTATAGACCTGCACCATTTGCTCGTCGGGAATGATATTCCACACTACTTTGACGCCTGCCTTGAAGTATTCGGTGATTTTTTCCTCGACTTTATAAAAATTATCACTGCCCGAAATAATCTCAATCACAAACTCAGGGATAACGTCTTCGCCGCGCTTCGTCAGTGCAATCTGTTCATCTGTAAGATAAGCAATATCTGGTCTTCTCATCTGAATACCCGACAGCATCGTATCATATTCGGCTACCAATGTTCCAACCTTCCACATCTCTTTTTGATTGAAAAGTTTGTTTAAAACTTGATAAATAAAAACTTGATTTTTGTTCATCCCTGTAAATTGTATAAGTTCTCCGTCGTTCCATTCGTATTTAAGACCGTCATTGGGCTCCCATACCAAAAACTCCTCGAACGTGGTGGGCTTATTTGATGTTGCGATGAGTGTTTCCATTGCTTTTTGATTTTCAACAAAAATAAGATTTTGAGAGAACATTACAAAAATGATTGAGATGGTGCGCGTTTGCAACGCGCACCCCCGAAGTATGCGTTTGCAACGCCCGAAAGCCTACTGAACAGCCTTAAACGATGCTCCCGAAAGCTGTACGGCGGCTTTCTCACTCACTTCGGTTAGTTTGATTTTGCCTATCTTGACGTCGTGGGCTGAAAGTCGTGTTTCATCTTTTAAGCGTACTTCCAAGTAGCCTACTTCCGATTTCTTGTCAAAATTGATGTTTGACTTCTGTTGAAACTCGGCCTTCAAATAGCCAAAGTTGCATTTTTCAACGTGTACCCACGTAAGCGACCGCGCCAGTAGCTGCACACTATCAACCTCCATATCTCTAAAAATCACCTGGCTGTTGCGACAAACAAGGTACGGCATTTTTGAGAAAAACAACTCAAAATCAACGTTTTGACTACGTTTCAGATTGGTGATGTAAAGCGTATCGTTTTGCGCCCTAAATTCTATTTGTTTCATATCGTCCAATTGACTGTATCGGGCGGTGTAGCCTTGCTGCTTGTCGGTCAGATTGACCCTAAACGCTACTCTGTTGGTCACGATGGTTTTGAAAGGTTGGGTATCGTGGGCTGTACCAAACGGATGAATGACAGCTTGGTTGGCTACTTCCAACTGATAGGCTTCTTTGTAGCCAAACACCAGCAGCACTTGGGCCAAAATCGTGCCGAAGGCCACGACGGTAAGCAGGATATTAGAGGGTTTCATGTTCGTAAAATCGTTGTTGAAGTTCTTCAAAATCCATTTTTAAAAGACGCAATTGCTTGAAAAAAATCGGCAGTTCGTTTTGAATGAACGCCTCACGTCGCCATGCCAAGTAGTTTTGCTCGGCAGAGGCCGCGACAAAATACCCCAAGCCCCGCTTTGTAAAAATCACTTCGCGGGTTTGGAGGAAGTCGTAGGTGCGCTGTACAGTGTTGGGATTGACCTCCAACTGCACCGCCAACTCCCTGATAGAAGGCACTTTGTCGTCGGGTTTCCACTGTTGGGTCAGTACCTGCTCACCGATGTACTCGGCGATTTGCAGGTAAATAGGTATTTGATTATGAAAATTCATGGCTGTTAGACTTGTTTTTCTTTGAGTTTGAGATACGCCACCACCCACAGCAAGACGGGTAGGCAAAAGGCCCACCACAGATGATAAAACCATTCTTGGGTGGAAGAGAGTTGATACCGCACTATTTCAGAAGTTTTTATTTCAATACTTGGAGGTACCCACGGCACGATACCATGAATATGAAGGTCTTTAATATTAGGAATGATTAGATGTAAGAGTTGCATTTGAAACATTCCAAAAACTAACCAAAGCAAAACTGCGATTAAACCAAGCGTTTTGAGTGCGGCTAAACGGCCTAATGTAATACGTCCAAGCATGAATGCTCCTGCACCCAGCAACGAAATCACCACAAAATACTGATGGTGCCAATAGTGTTGGTTATCGATAAATTTGGCATTTGGAAAGTTTTGTTTGAAAATAGGAGTGGCAATGCCCCAACTACACGACCATATTACATAGCAAAGCAAAGTCACGACTGGCACCATGATGATTGTTGCAAAAAGTAGTCTTTCCAAAGTAGAAATTGGCAGTGTTAGGGAGGTAAGCGTTTTATTTTTAGTCGTAAACCCACGCCACATATAAGCACTTACTATCCACATACTAACCGAAATCGTGAGTATTAAGTATGGATAGACATCGATAAGATAGTCACCGTTGTGTAGTTGAAGTTTTTGCCAATCACTAAAAACCACATACACATTGGCAGCCACCAAAGCCATTATACCCAGCAGCAGCACTTTCCAGTTTTCGCGGAGTTCTTTGCGGGCGTAGAGCCGCAAGCGTCGGAGGTCGAGGGTGTTGTTCATACGGCTTGGGGAGAATAGGTTTTGAGAGAATCTTTGAAAAAAGCTTCCAAATCAGGCTGTTGGCCTGCGTCGGCAAGGGCGTTGAGGTCTTCGTGCAGTACGATTTTGCCTCGGTGTAGCACCACAACACTGTCTATCAACCGCTCTAAATCACGGACTTGATGCGTAGAGATGATGATGCACCGCTCGGGGGTGGCCGCTTCTGCCGCCAACTGCCGAAAAGTGCTTTTGGAAGGAATATCCAAACCATTGGTGGGTTCATCCATCAACAACAAAGGCACGTTGGTCGCCAACGCAAAACTAATCACCATTTTTTTGCGCTGTCCAAAAGATACTTTTTCGAGCTTTTGGTCGGGATTGACCCCAAACTTTTGAAGGTAGTCAAAAAAGGTATTTTCCTCAAATTTTGGATAAAACACCCCGTAGGTACTCGCATAAGTACGCGCAGACACGTTGGGGGTGTAGGTGTCCTCGGCCACCAAATACAACTGCGACAACAGGGACGGCTGACGCTTTTGGGGGTTGTGTTGGAGGGTCGTTACGCTGCCTTTTTGAGCAAACACCAGCCCTGCTATCATTTTGAGAAGGGTGGTTTTGCCCGCCCCGTTTTCGCCCAAAAGCCCGTAAATGTGGCCTGAGTGAAGTTGGAGCGACACATCATTCATCAATTGCTGTCGGCCATAGCCAAACTGTACGTTGCTAAATTCTATCATGCTGTTTTGTGTTTTAGTGTACTACTTAAATAGTACACACAAATTTAAAACTACTTAAATCTTAATTCCAAATTTTTGGGTATTTTTTTGTAAAATTGAGATGGTGCGCGTTTGCAACGCGCACTCCCGAGATGTGCGTTTGCAACGCACGCGAGCGCACAAGTCACCGATAGCCTCGCGTCTTTCACCGACCCAAAGCCGCTTTTCACCTATTGATGTTGATGAAAGAAATTTTTGGCTTCAACTTTGTAGCGTCATTCAACCAACCTATTGACAGCAATGAATAGCATTGAAGCCCAACACCTTACGCACCGCTTCGCCAACGGCGACCTCGCCCTTGATGACGTGTCGCTGCGGGTCAAAGAAGGCAGTATTTATGGATTTTTGGGACCCAACGGCGCGGGTAAAACCACTACGCTGCGTTTGTTGTTGGGTTTGCTCAAAAAACAAAAAGGCCACATCCAATTTTTCGGGCAGGATTTTGCCGCAAAACGCATTGAGATTTTGCGGCAAATCGGCTCGCTGATTGAAAGTCCCTCTATTTACAGTCACCTCACGGCCACCGAAAACTTGTTGCTTTGGCAAAAACTCTACCAATGTCCCAAAAATCGCATCCCCGAAGTGCTGCGTTTGGTGGGTTTGGGCGATACAGGCCACAAAAAAACGGGGCAGTTTTCGTTGGGCATGAAACAACGTTTGGCCATTGCCGTCGCACTGCTACACAGCCCGCAACTGCTTATTTTGGACGAACCCACCAACGGCCTCGACCCACACGGCATGGTCGAAATGCGCGAACTGCTCAAAGCCCTCAACCAACAGCAGGGCATCACCTTGCTGATTTCGAGTCACTTATTGGCCGAAATCGAAAAATTGGTAACCGACGTGGGCATTATCCACCGAGGTCAACTACTTTTTGAAGGCTCACTGCAAGCCCTCCACCAAAAACAGCAGGAAGCGTCGTCGCTGGTCTTTGTGGTAAACGACCCCACGGCAGCGTTGGCGTTGATTCAGCCTGTTTTTCCCTCTGTACGGGCCGAATCAGACAGGATTCTGCTGCCTTCGTTGGCCCAAACCGACATCGCCCGACTCAATCAACAGTTTGTCAATCAAGGCATTGATGTGTACGGCATTCAAACCACGCAAAGCGATTTGGAAAGTATATTTATGACAATGACAAACGATTAATCTATATGCAATTTATCCACAGTTTTCAGAGCGAATGGCTCAAAACCAAGCGCAGTTTGGCCTTTTGGCTGGTCGTTGTTGGCAGTTTTTTTATTCCGCTGTTGATGACCGTCGGTCGGGTCATTTATGCCGACAATCTCGCCAAACTCGTTCCCTTGCCTAACTTTTGGGAGCAGTTGTTGAGTCAAAGTTGGCAGTTTATGGCTATTTTGTTGCTGCCAATGGGCGTAATTTTGGCTACGAGCCTCATTACTCAACTCGAATTTCGCAACAATACGTGGAAACAACTCCACGCTACCCCCCAAACGTTCAGCACGATTTTTTGGGCGAAGTTGGCCGTCATTTTATCCATGATGTTAGGGTTCTTTGTGTTGTTCAACGTCGGCATGTACTTTTCGGGCATTGTGCCGTCGGCTTTGCTGCCTACCGTCAATTTGCCAGCGGCGGCTTTCCCCCTGCGCCTTTATGCCGAAACCAGCGGCTTTTTTTTCGTTGATTGCCTGCCTATTGTAGCTTTGCAGTATTTGGTAAGTTTGCAGTTTCGCAATTTTTTGATGCCACTAAGCGTGGGTATTGGTGTATTGTTGGCGTCTATGATAGCTGTCGAATGGAAGTACGGATATACGCTCCCTTACACCTATTGCCTTTACAATTTTTTTAAGTTGCGGGGGGCTACTATGCCCGCAACTGGACACACCAATATTCATCTGTGGGCGTTGGGATATTTTGCGTTAGTTACGCTTGCGAGCTACGTGCTTTATTTATTGAAGAGCGAAAAATGAAAAAAATCGTGGTCATAGCACTCCATTTGGGGTATTGGTTGTTGTATCTGCTGCTGTTGTTGCTAATTCTTTTGTGTCTGCAAATCGGCACCAACTTGAAGCAGCAACCATTGTTTGAAAATCATCGTTTTGCCATTTTTTTTACCACTTTTGCCGTCCTCCCCGCTATTTTAGGGTTTTATAACTTCTATTTTTGGGTTTTTGATTATTTTTTGTTGCGCCGCAAAATCTTCCTTTTGTTTTTGGTAGGTTTGTTGGTGTCGTTTGCCAGTGGGTTTATATCAGCGTCGGTGATTACGGCTTTGCATTGGTTCAAAATCGGGCCAGGTGTTTTTAGCGAATCGCTCTCGATATCTCTCCAAATTACGTTTATCATTTCCATTATTGCCCTTCTCAACGGTATCGTGGCGTTGGTTATCAAAGGATTTATCAGTTGGTACAACGACATCAAATTGAAAGAACAGCTCATGCAGCGCAATTTTGAGACCGAATTGGCCCTCGTCAAAGCACAGTTGAGTCCGCATTTTTTGTTCAATACTCTCAACAACATTGACGTTCTTATCACTAAAAACACCGAACAAGCCTCGCAGTACCTCAATCAACTCTCTGACATATTGCGGTTTATGCTGTACGAAACCAAAGGAGAGTGCATTGCACTCAGTGAAGAATGGGCTTATTTGGAAAAATACGTAGCCCTACAAAAAATCCGCACGTCTAATTTAGGCTTTGTAACGTTGGAAAAATTGGGTAATTTTTCCAACGTGCAAATCGCGCCCATGACCTTGATTCCGTTCGTAGAAAACGCCTTCAAACACGCCCCCCACCTTCGTCACGGCAACGTGATTAGGATTATGTTGGAGGTACAAGAAAAAACCTTGGTATTTTTGTGTGAAAATAAAATAGCTCAAAATACCCAAAAAGAACTCCCTTCTCCACTACAAAACTCCCCCTCTCACAATAGGAAAGGGGGCAGGGGGGTGGGGTCTGGTGGACTCGGCAACGAACTGATTCAGAAACGTTTATTGTTGTTGTATCCCGATAGCCACCTTTTAGAAATCACCTCTAACGATGACGTTTATCAAGTAAAATTGGAGCTTCAATGGCAGTAAAATCATTATCTCTGTGGCTCTCTGTGTCCTAAAATAGTTGAAATGATAAAAATCCGCTGCGTTATCATCGAAGATGAGCCTTTGGCCATGGAACGGGTCAAAGGATATGTCCAAAAACTGCCTTTTCTTCAGCTCGAACAAGCCTTTGACAATGCCCTCGAAGCCATTGATTTTCTGCAGCATCACCCCATAGATTTGCTTTTTTTGGACATCAATCTGGGGGATTTTTCGGGGATTCAACTCTTAGAAAGCACCAAGCCATCTTGCCAAGTAATCTTGACGACAGCCTATCAAGAATACGCCCTCAAAGGTTACGAACTCAAAATCGCCGATTACTTGCTCAAACCCTTCACTCTTGAGCGTTTTGTACAGGCCGTAGGGCGGGTGCAAGAGCTACTGAACAAAGCAGAAACTCCTGTCAATAAGGAGTTTATATTTGTCAAAACCGAGTATCGTTTGGAAAAAATCTTCTTGAACGACATCCTCTTTATCGAAGGCATGGGCGATTATCGGCGCATTCACACGCCCACCAAAAAAATCATGACTTTGCAGACTTTCGGCGAATTGGAGAAAGAGATTCCGCCTTCGCTTATCTGTCGCGTGCATAAGTCGTACATGGTAGCGATTGCCAAGATAGATGCCATCGAAAAAGACCGCATCAGCATCGGCAAAACCCTCATTCCTGTATCAGACAGCTACCGCGAGCGATTTTACGCGCTGATTCGGTGAGTATCATCGAAAAATTCAGTAAATACGACACGGCATTGGTTTTTGTTGATAATGAACAACCAAAACCTTCCTCTTTCATGCGCTTCTTGTTGTGTATTTTGTGCAATTTTTTGAGTTTTTGGGCTGCTGCCCAAACTCCTTTGATATGGTGGAAGCCCTCTGATAGTCCGTTTGCGGTCATAGATGGGCAGGCGTGGTCGGGTGAGATGCGCGACACCATTCAGCGTTTTCCTCCAAGGGCTGAAGCCCTCGTTCGGAAGGCTGTTTGGGACCTCTCTCGCAACAGCGCGGGGCTTTCGATTCGGTTTGTGAGTAATGCTTCTCAGATTGTAGTTCGGTACAAAATCACAGGCCCTATCAGTATGCCCCACATTCCAGCTACGGGTTTTAGTGGGGTGGATTTGTACGGCCTCGATAGCGACGGGCAATGGCACTGGGCCGCGGGCAAATATAGCTTCAAAGACACCATTCAGTATGATTTTGCTTCGCTTCGCCCCAACGACAGCCACCAATTGGGTCGTGAATATCGGCTTTTTTTGCCTCTCCGTGCCAATGTTCGTGATTTACAAATAGGCGTTCCCGAAGGTAGTATTTTCAAAGTCCTGCCGCAGCGTCTCGAAAAACCCATTGTACTCTACGGTACTTCTATCATGCAGGGCGCGTGTGCGTCGCGGGCGGGCATGGCGTGGAGCAATATCCTGTCGCGCCAACTCGACCGCACCGTCATCAATTTGGGTTTTTCGGGCAATGGCCGCTTGGAGAAAGAAGTGATACAGCTACTCAATGAACTTGACCCCAAAGTGTTTGTGCTGGATTGTCTGCCCAATTTGGTGGGTACGGTGGTGAGTAGAGAAGAACGCAAAAAGCGCATCCTTGAGTCGGTGCGGACGATTCGTGCCAAGCACCCCGATACGCCTATTTTGCTCACCGAACACGACGGCTACACCGAAGATTATCTGATGCCTCACCGAAAGCCACTGTACGAAGAAGCCAATCAAGACCTACGCGAAGCATTGGCTCAACTCACCAACGACAAAGTGACTGAATTGTACCTTTTGACCAAAGACGAAATCGGCATAGACCACTCGGGCATGGTGGACGGCACCCACCCCAACGACCTCGGCATGATGCAATACGCCAAAGCCTACGAGCGCAAACTACGCGAAATCATGCACGAACCAATCGGGATGCTCAAAACACAAATCCCTGTTCGTCAAAATCGTGAACCTTACAACTATGTTTGGGAAGACCGCCACGATGATATGCTCAAACTCAACAAAACCGAGCCTCCAAGAGTGGTGCTGATAGGTAACTCTATCACGCACAATTGGGGCGGAAATCCCACCAGCAAGGTAATCAGAGGGGCTGAGGCTTGGCAGAAATACGTAGCCCCTTACCAAGTACGCAATTTTGGCTTTGGGTGGGACCGCGTCGAAAATGTACTGTGGCGCGTTTATCACGATGAATTGGAGGGCATCGCACCCCAAAAAATTATTATCAACATGGGTACCAACAACTTGCATCTCAATTCGGACGATGAAATCGTACAAGGGCTGAAGTTTCTGATACAAGCGATACGAGTACGCCAACCCAAAGCCCAAATCACTTTTTTGGGAATTTATCCTCGTCGTAAGCAGGAAAAACGGCTTGTGATACTCAACAAGGCTATCCAAAAAATGGCTTTATCAGAAAAAGTAGGGTTTGCCGACATTGGCAAGGAGCTTTTGCAGAAAGACAAAAAAATCAACGAAACGCTATTTTATGATGGCTTACACCCCAACGCCATAGGCTACGAAATACTGGGTAAAGCCCTTGAACCGCTTTTGAAATAGTATTGCTTTTGTCTAAATGTAAGATTTCAACAACTAACTCAGCGGTTTCTTCAATTAGTATCAATAACAACCTTCATTTGGCTGTTCTCTTGCTTTTATTCAAAATACGGTCAAAATCTTTACGAGTAATCCCTTTTTTTGAATATCTTCTTCTATTTGGATGTCTAATTTTTTCCGTAGATGCTTAACCAAAAGATCCTTGATTTCTTCGGTTTCTTGCTGACTTATGGGTCTATTAAATAACCTCAAAAGTGTCAATTACACTTCGTTTAAGCCAATATTCGTTAAGTTGCTCATCGTTTCAAAATTTTAATCTCACAAATCTATCAAAAAATAGACCTTTATGAAGATTAATGTAGCTCTATCACAATTTCTTTGGGCAAGATTAATTCACCATTTTTGAAAGAGAAATCGTTTGCCTTCGTTTTATTCGAGCTTGTTTCTGCTTTTTTATCAACGCACTAAATTCCTTTAATTCTTCGTCTGTCCAAGGCGTTGATTGAATCGTAAAATCTACCTCTCTCGGTTCTTTTATGAGGCCCATTGTCTTATTTATTAAAA
>JALOLW010000474.1 GCA_025455795.1 Spirosomataceae bacterium | reverse complement strand
GGATTAGTATATATTTGATAACGTCGAGTGCCACAAAAATAGTTATTTCTGATTATTCGACCAACATACTTGCCCAAAACTTTACAAAACGATGGGTTTGATAGAGTTGCTATTGATTCACAGTCAATGAGTTATGCTATCAAACTGAAAATCAACTATCAACAACGGCAATGGTTTTTTTATGGTTATTTGAGAATCTGTACTTCTAAGGCACTCGCTTGTTTTTTTTGGTGATACACGCTGTGCGTAGCCTTGATAAAGTCTTTGTCGTTGGCAAGAAAAATATTAGGTATGTATTTTTGAGGATTTCGGTCAAAAAGTGGGAAAGCCGTACTCTGCACTTGCACTTGGATACGATGCCCTTTTTTGAAGGTATGCAGCACGTCTTGAAGGCGAAATTTCACTTCTGTGACTTTGTTGGGGGTGAGTGGCTCGGGCTTTTCAAAAGAATTCCGAAAACGCGCCCGCATAATTTCGCTGCGTACCATCTGGTGATAATTGCTCAAAATGACGTTTTTGTGGGGCATGTAGGCGTGATTGGGTTCGTCGCCAGGATATACGTCAATGAGTTTCACAAAAAAGTCGGCATCGCTACCCGTGGTGCTGATGTGGAGTTTGGCGGTGATTTCGCCTCCGAGAGTGAGGTCTTCAGTGAGGGGTTCGGTCTGAAACACAAGTACGTCGGGGCGGCGGGCGGCAAAACGCTGGTCTTCTGACATGTAGCTAAACGGCGTAAAACCCATCGTTTCGGTATTGTCTTCGATATACGGCACGGGCTTCATGGGGTCGCTGATGTAGTCGGTTTTGGCCGAGGTTTGTTGGGGCGCGTCAAAACTCAATTTGCCTCCCGCCTCAAAATACAGGGTTTTGCGTTCTGCCGCCGAGGCGGGCCATTTGTCAAAGGTTTGCCACGCTTTTTTGCCAGTATCAAACAGGTAGGCTTCGGGTAGCCCCGTTTTACCGTCGGCAGCCCCTTTCAAGAAATGCTGAAAAAACTGCCGCTCGATGTTGCGCTGATAAAAAGTAGCGATGCTGTCGCCAAAATAAACGTTGCTGTGAAGCGTATGGCCCGTTTCTTGCGACCATCGCCCGTGTCCAAAAGGCCCCATCACAAGCGTGTTGTAAGCATTAGGGTTGTTTTTTTCGAGGGTTTTATAGACGGTAAGCGGCCCATAAATATCTTCCGCATCAAACCACCCGCCCACGGTCATCACGGCGTGTTTGACGTTTTGGAGGTGGGGGACAATGCTCCGTTTTTTCCAAAACTCGTCGTAGTTGGGGTGGTCTTTGTGTTCTTGCCAAAAGAAATTGTCTTTGTAGTATTTGTCAAAGTTTTTGAGCGAACCCAAGTCCAAGTTGAACTGATAGCCGTCTTTGGTTTTGGCATTAATCATCTGAGAAAGCCACCAGTGATTGGTGGTAGGCTTGCCGTGCTGAATCCCAAACACGGGAAACGTCAAGAAATAACCCAACGTAAACGCGCCGTTGTGGTGGAAATCGTCGAAGAAGAAATCTGATACGGGGGCTTGGGGAGAAGAGGCTTTGAGCGCAGGATGCTGACTCAACGCCCCCGCTACCGTATAAAACCCTGGGTAACTGATTCCCCACTGCCCTACGCGCCCGTTGTGATGGGGGATATTTTTGAGGAGCCATTCGATGGTATCATACGTATCTGAGGCTTCGTCCACTTGGGTGGGGGCAGTTTTATTGGGAATGTGCGGCGTCATGTTGGTCCACGTGCCTTCGCTCATGTAACGTCCGCGCACGTCCTGATAGACAAAAATGTACTTGTCGCGCATCAAAAATTGGTTGGGGCCCAGTTGTGCCGCAAACTGCTCCGTACCGTAGGGCGCGATGCTGTAACAAGTCCGCTGCATCAAAAATGGGTAGGATTGGCTCGCGGAAGCGTCTTTGGGACTATACACGATGGTATGTAGCTTGGTGCCGTCGCGCATTGGGATGTCGTGCACGGTTTTGTTGTAGTTGGCTTTAACCCATTCTGTTTGGGCGCGACTGAGGGTGTTGAGAAGCAGGGTGATAAAAACTGCCAAGAAATGTCTTTTCATTGAGAATAAAGGGATTGATTTATTGAGGATAAGTACCGTAGTAAACAAACGGGGCGATTAAGTGTTTTGCGTCGTCATTGTTTTCTTTACAAAGGCTTCGCGCTGTTTCTGGTACGTTTGGTCGGCGATGTTGCGCAGTATTTCCAACGACGCCTTCAAATCAACGGAGGCTTGGCCACCGTAAACCACACTGTCTATTTGGCGGAGGGCTTCGGCCAAGGCTTCGTCGGGAAGATTGTCTATGATTTCTTTGGTGGTGTAAGTCAGAAAAGGCTTTCTTTCGAGGCGTTGGAGGTAGGTTTTCCAAAGAATCAACGCTTTTTCGATATTTTCAACGCCTTTTGTTCCTGCTGTTTCACGGGAGAGTCGCAACAGTCCGCGTCGAAAATCGCGATTGCGCCTAAACATCAAAAAAAGCTGCCACTGCCGCGACAAAGCATCGCCAAAAAGTAGATAAATACCCGCCACAAAAAGCAAAATCGAAATTGTTATCAACAATATCAACGGAAAATTGATTTGACTCCTTAGAGGTACTATCTCGGTATCGGTCTGTAAAACAGGCTTTTTGACGCCCAAAAGGGTACTATTCAAAAAAACAGTATCGGCGTTGGACATGACCAACGTGCAGTCGCCCCTATCTATCGTCCACACGGGTAGGCGCAGGGTTTGGCGGGTGGCTGTTTCAAATGAAAGCAAGGTATAAACCGCGCTGTCCAAACTCACTTGGTTGGTGGTTTGGGTGGAAAAAAAACGCTGTGCTACTACCTGAAAAGGCGCAAATTGGCTACTGGTATCGGGAAAAAAAACTTCTTTTTGGAAAGAATGACGAAAACTCAGAGCGTATTCAAAAGGCTTACCAACTTGGATGGTATCGGTCAAAAACCACCCTCGTGGCCGCTGCCCAACGGCTACAATGTGCCAACAATAGGCCAGACAGAAGAAGAAAAAAGGCCAACGCAGAGGGGTTGTCGGTTATTAGTTATCGGTTAATTGTTATTGATTATCAGGCATTGACAAATCCCAAAAGCGATGATTTGTTTCAATAACTGATAACCAATAACGAACAACGAATTTTTACTTCGCCAGTTTTGCTTTCAAATTGGTATCAATCGCGTC
>JALOLW010000069.1 GCA_025455795.1 Spirosomataceae bacterium | reverse complement strand
AACAAATGAAACGGCAGCAAATGCGGGTCAAGTTCGATGTAGTTGGTTTCACCTTTCCACACGTACTTGGCCCCAGTGAGTAAGTCGTGGACGATAAACTCCTCCCAGCCAGCTTTGCCGATTTTGTGCAATGGCACCTGCACCATCGCATTGCGGCGGTTGTGGCCGTCCAAATTGACGATGCACAAAATTCGGTTGCCGCTTGCGTGGGTTTTGAGATAGGCCATCATTTGGTCGTCGTTGATGTTGCAGAAAGTCAAGTTGTTGGTCTGCTGTAAAGCGGCATTTTCGCGGCGGGCGCGGTTTACCTGCGTGATAACGTAGGTGAGTTTGTTGGTATGTTCCCAATCCCAGTAGCCAATCTCGTATTTTTCGGAGTTCCAGTATTCTTCTTTGTTGGGAAACGGCTCGTGTACCATAAACTCATACGTTGGGCCAAAAATCCCGTAGTTGGCCGAGAGAGTTGCCGCCATAAAATACCGAATCAAGAAGTTGGGTTCATGCCCCGACTGCAAGCCGTAAGGGTTGATGTCGTGGGTATTAGGCCAAAAGTTAGGACGGAAGTAATATTTCATTTCGCCTTGGGTGAGCTCCGTCATGTATTCCATAAGTTCGGCCTTGTGGTTGCGCCAAGTGTAGTAGGTGTAAGACTGCGTATAGCCTGCTTTGGCCAACTGCTGCATCACTTTGGGGCGCGTAAATGCCTCTGACAAGAAAATCATGTCGGGGTATTTGGCCTTGGTTTCGGCGATGACCCACTCCCAAAAACCAAACGCTTTGGTGTGTGGATTGTCCACGCGAATGATACGTACGCCCCACTCCGCCCACAGGAAAATGATGCGTTTGAGTTCTTGCCAAAGACTCTGCCAAGCCTCCGTCTCGAAGTTGATAGGATAAATATCTTGGTATTTTTTGGGTGGATTTTCGGCGTACTGAATCGTACCGTCAGGCCGAATCTTGAACCATTCGGGGTGGTCTTTGGCCCACGGGTGGTCGGGAGAACATTGAATCGCTAAATCCATCGCAATCTCCATATCGTGGGCTTTGCAAGCCGCTACGAGGGCCTTGAAGTCTTCCAAAGTACCCAATTCGGGGTGGATGGCATCGTGGCCGCCGAGTTCGGAACCAATCGCATAAGGTACGCCAGGCTCTCCTGGCTGGCAAAGAACGTTGTTGTTTTTACCTTTTCTAAATTTATTGCCAATCGGATGAATAGGAGGCAGATAAAGCACATCAAAACCCAAACGTTGGATACGAGGCAACAGGGCGATTACGTCTTGAAACGTGCCGTGTTTGCCGTGTTCGCGGGCTGCCGAGCGCGGAAACATCGAATACCAAGCCGAAAAACCCGCTTTGGGTCTATCCACCCAGACGCGCAGTTCTTGGTAACGGGTCACGCTCTCGCGTTCGGGATAAAGCTGCGCCCAAGTCGCAAACTGCTCACTGATAGCCATCAGCACGGCGTCGTTGTACTTCTCCGTGTCGCGGCACATTTTGGCCGCGTCTTGAATCGCTTTTTTGTCTTCTTTGCTGGCCCGTTTGGCCATTTTATCAAGCAAATTGGCGCCTACGAGCAATTCGCTGTCCACGTGCTGCCCATCGCGGATTTTGAGCGTGATTTCATGCTGCCACGAGGCCAAGTGGTCCACCCATGCTTCAATGGTATAGCTATAAAAACCTTCTTTTTCGGTTGTGAAACTTCCGCCCCAGCGGTCGTTATTGATAAATTGGAGAGGTTCTTCACTCCATTTTTTGTCTTTTTCGTGTTTGTATAGCAAGCGAGCGGCTACTTTGTCGTGGCCGTCGGCAAATACATCGGCTTCTATCCGAATCACCTCGTTGGCAACGGACTTGATATAAAAACGTCCGCCGTCCAATTCGGGTACGACACGTTCTACAATGACGCGATTTTTTCCCTGAAACTCGTTTATGTTCACCATAGGAATCAAAATGTTGGGTTGTTTTTTGAAGGCATAAACCTAAAAAAATACCCCGACGTACACAAACATCGGGGTCAAATAATGATGATGGACAGCTTTAAAAACCAATTTTTTGTCGTTCGGTGGGGTAACTGATTTGTTCCCGCACCAAATCCAGTATCATTCTTCCTGTCAATTTCTCGCGCAGGTATTGATTTTCGAGTGTTAATTTTTCATTTTCAGCGCGTAGTTTTTCTATTTCGAGCTGATACACGGCGGCATGGGTCTCTTCTGTGATTAATGTAAGCGGATTAATCATCAAAATGTTGGCAATTTGATGAAGGCGATTAAGGGTCAAATCCGTCTTTCCGCGCTCTATGTCACCATACGCCGTTGTAGAAATACCAAGAGAATCGGCTATGTTCTCCTGAGAAAGCCCCATTTTGAGGCGGGCAAGTCGTATTTTTTCGGAAATAGCATTCATATTACCTAAAAACGCTAAAAGCCCTGCGATTGGTTCGCAAGGCTTTCGCTTGTTGTACTCGTCGTTCAGATGATTACTGAGCAGCAGAAGTATCAGCAGCTGTAGTGTCAGCAGCTGTAGTATCAACAGCAGTAGTAGTGTCAACTGTTACAGCAGTAGTATCAGTAGTTGCAGCTTCTTCAGTTTTGCCACCACAAGCTGCAAGTGTCATCATACCTGCAACGAACAATAATGCGAATGCCTTTTTCATTTTTTGAATTGTTTTTAAGTTTTCGTGACAAAGGTACGGTGACTTTTAATATTTCCAAATGGTTTCTTAAAAAATTATTAAAAAAACATTAAAGATGAAATAGATTCTTGAAAATGTACAATGATTTGGTGTTTTTATTCGCTCAAACAATTTTTAAAACAGCTTTCGCCTCGTGAAAATCCAAAATTGCTGCTTAAAATCTACTTAAAACAAGGCGATATTTACACCAAACTCTTCAGAATATCAGGGAGTAGCCCGAAGATAATCGTAACAATGGTAGTAGCTACCAACACTAAACGGTAAAACTGCGGTACGCGCAGGCTTCCTGCTGTTCCTTCTCGCATGTAAGCAGCAATGATGGCACGGAAGTAATAGTAAATTCCCACGGCTGACATCAAGACTGCGACGACCAACATCCACGTCAAGCCACGCTCAACTACCGAAGAAAACACCATGAATTTGCCCCAAAAACCCGCCGTGAGTGGAATACCCGCCAACGAAAGCATCGAGACAGTCAGCACAAAAGCCAAAAGTGGATTGCGTTTGCCGAGGCCATTGAAAACGTCGAATGTTTCTATGTCATCGTCGGCACGAACCCCTGTTTCTTTGGCGACCAACATCAGCACCCCGAAAGCACTAATCGTGGCGACCGAATACGCCAACGAGTAAAACACGATGGCATCTTGCGACTGCGAACTAAGCGCCGTCAAACTCAACAACAGGTAGCCCGCGTGTGAAATGCTCGAATAGGCCATCATGCGCTTGAAACTTGATTGATAGACGGCTGTCACATTGCCCGCCAAAAGCGTAAGAATGGTAATGGCTGCGAGCGTCATCCACCAAAAGTTATAAGCTCCAGAGAATGAACCTTCGAGCAAGCGATAAATCGCCGCGAAGCCTGCGGTTTTGACGATGGTGGACATGAAGGCAGTAAACACCGTGGGCGCACCGTCATAGACATCGGGTGTCCAGAAGTGAAAAGGTGCAGCAGAAACTTTGAACAGCATCCCAATCAACAACATCAACATCCCAATATAAAACATGGGCGAAGGGACAGCGTTGGTGGCTACGTAGCTCTTGATGCCTGTAATGTCAAACGAACTCGTTGAGCCGTACAGAAGTGCCATCCCAAAGAGCATAATGCCCGTAGCAAAAGCCCCCATCAAAAAATATTTGAGGGCCGCTTCATTGGAACGGAGATTGCGCTTGTCGCTACCCGTGAGTACATACATCGAAACCGACAGAATCTCTACGCCTATAAAAAGCATCAACAAGTTTTTGAAACCAATCATCATCATGGCCCCTACCAACGAAAAAAGCATAATAGCGTAGTATTCGGCAGGTTGGGCAGACTCATCGTCGGCAAAACCTCTTGTGAGGGCAATAATGAGCATCGCCGACAAAATCACAATGCCCGAAAACGCCATCGTGAGCTTGTTTTCAAACAACATATCTTTGAAATACAGCGACGGGGCATCGTTCCAATGCAAGAAATTGGAGGCCAATACCACCGTAGCAAAAAGCAAGGTAGCAGGGAGAAGCAGGTTTTTAGACTTTTGAAATCCTAAAAACAACACTACAAGGCCAAATATAGAAAGGAGTGTAATCGGGAGCATTGTGCAGTAAAATTACGAGAATGATTTGACTTACTAAGGATGATATAAAACGTTACGGTAAATGTCTTTGAGGGATATTTCTAAGCTGTCCAATTGAATAATGCCTTCCATGTTTTGATAAGTTGTATCCAGCCACTCGTTGGG
Organism: Spirosomataceae bacterium; assembly: GCA_025455795.1. Classification (GTDB taxonomy): domain Bacteria; phylum Bacteroidota; class Bacteroidia; order Cytophagales; family Spirosomataceae; genus Runella. Next base: position 7,376 of record JALOLW010000069.1, on the reverse strand, counting down.
TTTCGCTGTTTTTTTCAATACATTGACAATAGATTCATATTGGTCAATCAACACAATCTCTTGAACCGAAGGAATTTGTTTGTAACAGTTAATTTTGCGCGTAAAGCTCGCGCCCCGATTGCTGTCTGACAACACCTCCACCAAAATCAGGGGGTTCAAAATCGGCTTGACTCTTTTGGGGCGGTCGTGAAGCTGCGATACCCCACGCACTACTACAACATCAGGGTCATAACCTTTTTGGCAAGCCTCTACAAAAACTGCACAGTTGCTACCATACACGCGGGTATCGCTTCCCCAGTAATTTTTGTTGAATAAATAAATCACATTGCCACAGAGCAATTCGTGCATTTCGGTTGCTTCACCCATTGTAGCTATGATTTCGTCATTGTCGTAAGTGACCAAGTAAGGCGTATTTTCCAATTCATCCAACAATTCAAAGTAATCTTCCACCGACCCCGCCATGCGTACTTCTTCCTCGCCACTTTCCAAGCGTTCTTTGATAGTGTCCGATAAAGAAACAACCTCTATCATAATAAAAAGCCATTATTGGTTATTCGTTGTCGGTTATTAAAGGAAATAATTGAGGTATTTCAACTAATAACTATTAACTGACTAATAATGAATCATTTGTAACAAATTATTGACGGCGGGTTCGGTTAGTTTCAAAAACGAATTGGGATAAAGCCCCATCCAAAACACCATCACGGCCAACGGCAAAAGTACCGCCCGCTCACTAAACGACAAGTCGGCAAAATGCTCCGTGAAAGCTGATTTAGCACCAAACATGGATTTTTGCACCAATCTGAGCATATACACTGCGCCCAAAATGATGGTCAAACCCGCAACGGCACCCATCCAAATATTGGTTTCATAAACACCTTTCAACAATAAAAACTCGCCCACAAAACCGTTGGTCAGCGGCAAGGCCACGCTACCAAGCATCAAAATCATAAAGTAAACGGTCAGGTGCGGGGTGCGCTGAGTGATGCCACCGAGTTGTTCAATGTTACGGGTTTTGGTACGCGAAAAGATGATTTCGACGATAAAAAACAACCCCACCACGTTGATACCGTGCGCCAGCATCTGAATCAACGCGCCCTGTACACCGCTCAATGTCTGAGAGAAAACCCCTGCCGCCATCAAGCCTACGTGTGCAAAAGACGAGTAAGCTATCAGCCGCTTCATATCGCGCTGCTGAATCGCAATGATAGAGCCATAAATCAAGCCAATCACGGACAAAACGATGGCGGTTTTGCCCCAGGTAGCCAAACCCAACGGCACAATCGGTAAAATAAAGCGAATCAAGCCATACACGCCCATTTTGAGCATGATACCCGCGAGCAGCATCGTAGCGGGTGTAGGTGACTCGGTGTAAGTATCGGGCTGCCAAGTATGAAACGGAAAGACGGGCATCTTAATGGCAAACGCAATAAAAAACGCCCAAAAAATCCAGCCCTGCTTCTGCGCGTCTAAAGCCAGTTTATAAAGCGAGGAGATGTCGGCGGTGTGGGTGCCAGCGGTTTGGAAGTATAAATACACCAAGGCCACCAACATAAACAAGCTACCAAAAATCGTGTAAACAAAAAACTTGAAAGTGACTTGAATGCGATTTTCACCACCCCAAACTGCCGCCAAGAAATACACGGGAATCAGGGCTGCTTCAAAGAAAAGGTAAAACAAAAACGCATCGGTCGCCGTGAAAACACCCATCAAGGCCGATTGCATGAACAAAATCAACGCATAAAAAGTAGAGGCGTTTTTGTACGGCTGACGAAACGTAGAGAGAATTATGAGCGGTGTGAGAAAGCCCGTGAGCATCACCAACAGAAGGCTGATGCCGTCTATGGCCCCCGAAAAGTGAATCCCTGCCGAAGCCATCCAGCCGTATTTGAAGCCAAACTGCTGCGTAGCATTAGGTTTAAATTGAATAAAAACCACAATGGCCAACGCCAACTCTATCAACGCCCCAATGAGCGCGAGTTGTTTGGCGTTGTTGTTTTTGGTTACCAAAACACCCACTCCTGCCAAAAGTGGAATCAATATCAAACCAAGTGTAAGCATATTGTTGAGTGGCAAGCCACAGTTTTTAGTTAATTGTTATCCGTTATTTTATAAAACGAAGTATTATTTTAAAAGAAAATTCCACGCCATGATGGCCAAAATCCCCAGCACCATCGCAAAGACATAAAAACCTGTTTCGCCTGTTTGTACCAAGCGGGCTTGTCCCGAAAGCCACTGTACCAAACGCCCTGTACCATTGACCACCAAATCAATCAAAAACTCTCCGAAGCTATGCAGCACGTCTGATAGTTTACGCATCGGATTGACAAACACCGACTCGTACAGTTCGTCCACGTAATATTTGTTTTGCAACACTTTGGCCACGCCTGTCACGTCTTTGTCAGCGGCAGGAACGGTCTTTTTACTAATAAACAAATTGTAAGCCACCAAAATCGCGCCTATCGCCACACCTACCGACACGCCCATAAGCATGTACTCGGTGCTATGGTCAAGATGCCCACCCGCAAACAGCGCGGGATTGGCTTGCTTGGCTTGGGCAAAAAGTGGCTCCATAAAGTGCGAGAGCCAGTTGCTACCACCCAATACGTGCGGTACGTTCATCAAACCACCTACCGCCGAAAGCACCGCCAGCACCATCAACGGGAGTGTCATGGTGATAGGCGATTCGTGCAGGTGGTGCGCCTGCTCGTGTGTTCCTCTAAATTCCCCAAAAAATGTCACAAATAAAAGGCGGAACATGTAGAAGGCGGTCATTACTGCGCCCAATATCCCCAATCCCCACATCAGCTTGTTGTGTTCAAAAACGTGTGCCAAAATTTCGTCTTTGGAGAAAAAGCCTGATAACGGAAAAATCCCCGCAATCGCTACTGTTCCGACCACAAACGTCCAAAATGTGACTGGTAGGTGCTTGCGAAGGCCGCCCATGTTGCGAATGTCTTGCTCGTCAGACATGGCGTGAATCACGCTTCCCGCGCCCAAAAACAACAATGCTTTGAAAAAAGCGTGTGTCATCACGTGGAACATCGCTGAGGCGTATGCTCCCACTCCCAACGCCAAAAACATATATCCCAACTGACTCACGGTAGAGTAGGCCAGCACTTTTTTGATGTCATTTTGAAACAAGCCTATCGAAGCGGCCATCAAAGCCGTGGCCAAGCCGATGCCTCCCACAAGCGCGAGGGTAGAAGGAGCCAGGGAATAAAGTACGTTGGAACGAATCACCATATAAATCCCTGCTGTCACCATAGTAGCGGCGTGGATGAGGGCAGATACGGGCGTAGGACCCGCCATCGCGTCGGGTAGCCACGTGTAGAGGGGAATTTGGGCTGATTTACCCATTGCTCCCACAAAGAGCAGCATTGTAATCGTCACCATCACCGCATCGTTGACGGCAAAGCTACCGTTGGCGGCTTTGGCAAATACCTCGGTGTATTCGACTGAGCCGAAGGTGCTGATAATCATAAAGATACCCAACAAAAAACCCAAATCACCAATGCGGTTCATGATAAAAGCCTTGCGAGCGGCGTTGTTGTAGTTGGTGACTTTGTTCCAAAAACCAATCAACAAGTAAGAACAAAGCCCTACGCCTTCCCAGCCGATAAACATCACGACGTAGTTGGACCCCATGACGAGCAGCAACATGAAAAACAAAAAGAGGTTGAGAAAAGCAAAAAACTTCCCGAAACCTTCGTCGTGGTGCATGTAGCCAATCGAATATATGTGAATCAACGACCCCACGCCCGTGACAATCATCAGCATCAAGAGCGAGAGCTGGTCTATTTGAAATGAAAAGGGGATGTTGAGTGTCCCAATGGAAATCCAATCGAAGATTTTGACAACTTGGGGCGTGCCATTGAAGCTATTCCAAGCCAAAATAGAAATTATAAACGCGCCCAAAGCCACCCCTGAACCGATGATGCCGACGAGGCTTTTGGGGACTTTGCGAAAGCCGATGCCGTTGATGGCAAAGCCCAATAAGGGCAGCAAGGGAATTAAAATGAGCATTGATGCTGACATATATGCCTGATTTACAACAAGTTTTCGTCAAAAAAATTATTAAATCCTTTTATTTTCAGATGGTCTTTGAGTTTATCGTCTCTTGTCCATAGTGGAATGTTAAACTCAATCGAAAAAGCTACAAAAGGGATGTCTTTTTTATCTATGTCTTTACACAGATGATAAGCTGTAAAAAAACTCTCCGTGCTAATGAGTTCTTCGCTTATAAAGTCTATTCTCTGTAATATCTCTGCCAAATACTCGTAGATTTCTTCTTCGGTCATTACTGCCCTCTCAAAAATCCTTTCTTTGTACTTGAATATTTCTACAAAAAGAAAGGTGGTCGTAATAAATCGAAATGGCGCACGAAGTATTTTCTGTCGCGTAATTGAGTCTTTTTTTCTTAAAGCTGCGAGTACAATATTTGAATCTACAACAGCGGTATTCATCTATTTTCTACGAAACGAAATTGATTTTTTTCCCACCAATCTTGTTTTATTTTTTCCCCAATTTCAAAAATCTCATCGCCAATATTACTTTTTTGCGCCAAGTGTTCCACTCGGAATGTTTTCAAAATAGAAAACAGCGTATCGGCATCTATTGAATCTTTATCAACAGTGATAAGGTACTTTTCTTTTAAACTATCAATTGTAATAGCACTCATAGTTGTTAAGATTTTACCATTTCAATTTATTCAAGAAACCAATATCAATCGTGCGGGTGTTGCGATAAATCATCACGATAATCGCCAGACCTACTGCTACTTCGGCGGCAGCTACGGCCATAATAAAAAACACAAAAACCTGACCGACAGGGTCAGATTTGTAGGATGAAAACGCAATCAAAATCAAATTGGCGGCATTGAGCATCAACTCAATACTCATAAAAATCACGAGCGCGTTTCGGCGAGTCAAAACCCCAACAATACCAATCACAAAAAGTGTCGTGGCCAACAGGATGTAGTTTTGCAGCGGAATGAGCCTAATGATTTCAGGAATAGAAGGCGAGGCAATTTCTGGAAACATGGTTTTAAAGTTTCAATGTACCAATACAACCGACTGTACATTATTGATTAGGTTATTCACAAAAGCGGGGCAAATTTACGCATAAATCGTACTTGCCCAAATCTGTACTTCAAAAACTGCTCAATCCACTAATTGTTTTGAGCTTGGTGGTTTTTCATAACAGGCCCGAAAACTGTACCTTTGTCTTTTTGCAAAACCACCATGACTACCCAACTCTACTTAGTTCCTACGCCGATTGGCAATTTGGAAGATATTACACTCCGTGCTATCAATGTCTTAAAAAGTGTGGATGTGGTGCTTGCCGAAGACACGCGCACTTCGGGGATGCTCCTCAAGCACCTCGGTATCAGCAAGCCACTCCAAAGCTATCACATTCATAATGAGCATCAAACGGTCCAAAAAGTAGTAGCACGACTCCTCAAAGGCGAGCGCATGGCGTTGGTGTCTGATGCGGGTACGCCTGCTATTTCTGACCCTGGGTTTTTGTTGGTGCGGGAGTGCCTCCAAAACGGCATTAGCGTGGAATGTTTGCCAGGGGCTACGGCTTTTGTTCCTGCGCTGGTCAATTCGGGCTTACCCGCCGATAGATTTACGTTTGAGGGTTTTTTGCCGCATAAAAAAGGCCGTCAGACGCGCCTAAACTCATTGAAAGAAGAAGAACGGACGATGATTTTTTATGAATCACCGCATCGTTTGCTCAAAACGCTCGAACAGTTAGCGGAGGCTTTGGGTACAGACCGCCCCGCGTCAGTATCAAGAGAATTGACCAAAATGTACGAAGAAACTTTCAATGGTACACTGGCAGAAGTCGCCGCCTATTTTTCCACCAAAACCATCAAAGGCGAAATCGTGATAGTGGTAGGCGGAAAGTCATAACTAAAACTCTGCCGATTGCGGTGTGCGTGGGAACGGAATCACGTCGCGGATGTTGCCCATACCCGTCACAAACAGCACCAAACGCTCAAAACCGAGGCCGAAACCTGCGTGAGGGGCCGTGCCAAATTTGCGGGTTTCGAGGTACCACCAAATCGCTTCGGGTTCGATGCCCACTTCGTGCATCCGTGCCACGAGTTTGTCGTGGTCTTCTTCGCGCTGTGAGCCACCGATGATTTCACCAATACCCGGAAACAGCACGTCCATTGCCCGTACTGTTGGGCCAGGTTCGGCAGGATTTGGGGCATTTTGTTTCATATAAAACGCCTTGATAGCACGCGGGTAGTTGATCAAAATCACGGGTTTTTTGAAGTGTTTTTCGACCAAAAACCGCTCGTGTTCGGATTGTAAATCAATGCCCCAAGCCACATCGTACTGGAATTTTTTCTCTTTGTGCGGTTTGGATTTTAACAAAATATCAATGGCTTCGGTGTAAGTGACCCGCTCGAAGGCATTGTCCACCACAAAGCGCAGCTTTTCGATGAGCGGCATCGAACGCTCGTTTTGGGGCTTTTGTTTTTCTTCTTCTTCGAGGCGTTTTTGCAAAAAGTCCAAGTCGGCAGCGCAGTTTTCGAGGGCATAACTGATGACATATTTCACAAAATCCTCGGCCAAGTTCATGTTGTCTTCCAGTTCAAAAAAGGCCATTTCTGGTTCAATCATCCAAAACTCTGCCAAGTGGCGCGTCGTGTTGGAGTTTTCGGCGCGGAAAGTAGGGCCAAACGTATAAATTTTTGACAAAGCCATCGCCCCCAATTCGCCCTCCAACTGCCCTGACACGGTAAGGTTGGTTTCACGCCCGAAGAAATCTTGTTTGAAGTCAATCTTGCCTTCGTCGTTTTTGGGTGGATTGTACATGTCGAGCGTTGTCACCCGAAACATCTCGCCCGCACCCTCGGCGTCAGAAGCCGTGATGATGGGCGTATGAAGGTAGAAAAAGCCGTTGTCGTTGTAATACTTATGCACCGCAAAAGCCAACGCATGACGAAGCCGCAAAATGGCACTGAAGGTATTGGTACGCGGACGCAAGTGAGCAATCTCGCGCAAAAACTCCAACGAATGTTTTTTGGGTTGGAGTGGATAGGCATCGGGGTCGGCAGTGCCATAGACGTGTACATCGGCGATTTTGACCTCGACCGCTTGCCCAGAGCCTTGTGAGGCCACGAGCGCACCCGTCACTTTCAAGCATGAACCTGTGGTGATGAGTTTGAGCGTGTCTTCGGCAATTTGCCCAGGCTCGGCTACGGCTTGGATGTTGTGAATGGTCGAACCATCGTTGATGGCGATAAAAATGGCGTTTTTACTTTCGCGCTTGGTGCGTACCCAGCCTTTGACGGTCACGTTGCTGCCTACGGCGGCTTCGGCGAGGATTTGTTTAATCTGAATTGGACCCACGTTTAT
>JALOLW010000473.1 GCA_025455795.1 Spirosomataceae bacterium | reverse complement strand
TAAAATCAGCAACATTGCTGCCGAGATAGAATCCATCGTACAGCCTGACCCTTTGATGGGCAAAATGGACATGAGCATCACGGGCGTGATGAAAGAAACGACGGTGTTTGGGCCATGCCTCGAACTTCGCCGCACGATTTCGAGCCGTTTGGGCGAAGCTACCCTCAAAATCAAAGACGAGGTGACCAATCGCGGCAATTTACCCGTACCGCTGATGCTGTTGTACCACATCAATTTTGGCTGGCCCCTCGTGGACGAAGGCACCAAGATTTTGTGGGAAGGCGATTGGCAGCCTCGTTCGCCCGAAAACGCGAAGATTTTTACCGAAAACAATGATTTTAAAACCTGCCCCGCCCCCCTCGACGACCACTCAGGTACGGGCGAAGAGGTGGCTTTCATCAACCCAAAAGCCGACGAATCGGGGCGTTGTATGTGTGGCATTCAAAACAACGATTTAGGATTGACTGTAAAAATATTTTTCCAAAAAGACCAACTGCCTCACCTGACCAATTGGCAACATTGGGGCAAAAACGAATACGTAATGGGATTAGAGCCAGGCACTAACACGCCAATAGGACAAAGTAAAGCGCGCGCCGCCAATCAATTGCTGTTCTTAAAACCCCTCGAAACAAAAGTTTTTGACTTGGAATTGACAGTCACTTCGTAGAGGTCTCTGAAAATTTGCCCAATCGCTAAATCACCATTCACTCATTCACCAATTCACTCATTCAAATGTCAGTTGCACAAAAAGCATTAGCACAAGGAAACGGAATTCTCAGGCTCACGCCCACGTGGGTACCACGCTCGTTTTGCGTACCGGGCCGTCGTATCAAGCTACACCCCGACGATTATTACGTCCTCGGAGGCGTGCGCGGTGGGATAGATGAGCGGTGGCTTTCTTCGACCACCCCAGCCAAAAATGGTCCATTAACGGGTGAAAACGAAGGACTTAGCTTCATCGTCGTCATAGATGGTGGCAAAGAAGAACGAGTGTTGCTCAAAGATGCCATTGATGAATTGAAAGACCAAATCATCGGCAAGCGTCTGTGGGACGAGTACCAAAGCTGGCCTATGTACTCCAAGTTTTTTGACAACATGGGACCACTGCCGCACCACATCCACCACAACGACGAGAAAGCAGCTTTGGTAGGTCAAAACGGGAAGCCAGAAGCCTATTATTTTCCGCCGCAACTCAACAACCACGGCGGCGATTTCCCCTACACGTTTTTTGGTATCACGCCCGGAACGACCAAAGAGCAAATCAAGCAGTGCTTGATGGATTTTAACAAAGGCGACAACAAAATCACCAATTTTTCATCGGCGTATAAATTAGAACCCGGCACAGGTTGGGACGTACCACCGGGCATTTTGCACGCGCCGGGCAGCTTGTGCACCTACGAGCCACAAAAAGCGTCCGATATTTTTGCCATGTACCAAAGCCTTGTCAATGAGGCCATTGTACCCGAAGAATTGCTTTGGAACGGCACTCCCCAAGACAAAATAGGCGACTACGACGAATTGGTGTCGGTGATTGACTGGGAAGCCAATGTGGACCCCAATTTTGCCGCCAATCACTTTATGATGCCTAAGCCTGTGCGTCCGTTGGAAGAAATGCAAGCCGCTGGTTATGTCGAAAACTGGATTTGCTATAAGTCAGAAGCATACAGTGCCAAAGAACTGACGGTCATGCCCGGTGCAACTGTCACCATCACCGACGCCGCCGCTTACGGCTGTATCGTAATGCAAGGCCACGGCAAAATGGGCGTGTGGGACATCGAAACGCCCGCCCTGATTCGCTACGGACAACTGACCAACGATGAGTTTTTTGTGACCGAAGCCGCCGCCCAAGCGGGTGTGGTAATATCCAATCCATCCACTACCGACCCTATTGTGATTCTCAAACATTTCGGCCCCAACAACCCTGATTTGGTCGTGGGGTAATCATAAATCATCAATAAATCAAACCTTTTCAAACAATGCCTGAAAATAATTTTCCCAAACTCCACAATGCCACTTGGCCTGGGATTGTGGGCAAAGGCCCTGATTCAGAGCCGCCTATCTCACTCGACACCATGCTCGAAATGACCGCCGCCGCCGAGGTGGATGGCGTCAAATTTGATGGTGTGGATTTGGGCTTATTCGACCCACACTACGACCTCGACACCTCCGACGACGGCATCAAACGTCTCGCCGACAAAGTAGCCAAGCACGGCCTCGAAATCGGGAGTTTGGTAGCTCCTATTTGGGGTGGCCCTGCGATGGGTACGCGCGAACAACGCGATCAATTTGTAGAAATGGTGAAGAAAACCTGCCAAATCGGTCAAAAACTGCGCGAAATGGGCTTGCGCCCGCACGGGATTGTACGCATTGACTCGGCCAGTAGTCCGCACGACTGGGCCACCGACCCTGCGGGCAACACCAAACTCATCGCCCAGACTTTCCGTGAGGCTTGCGACGTGGCCGCCGATTATGGCGAACGCCTCGCCGCCGAAGGCGAAATCTGTTGGGGGGGGATGCACTCGTGGAAGTACATGCTCGAAACGCTGGAAGCCGTTGACCGCAAAAACATTGGTTTTCAGGCCGATATGTCGCACACGACGCTGTATTTGTTGGGTTACAATGCCCCCGAACACCGCATTTTGCCCGAAGATTTTCAGTGGGGCGATAGAGCTACTTTCTTGGAAGCGCTCAAAACCCAAACGGCTACACTCCGTCCGTGGACGATTGACTTCCACGTAGCCCAAAACGACGGCACGGTGTTTGGCTCAGGCTCACACGACAAAACAGGTCGCCACTGCCAAGCCACTGACCCCAACGGCAAACTCGACATCGCGCACGACGCGGGCTTGTGGCTTCGCAACGAAGACGGCGCGCTCACCAAAGCCTTCAAGCACATCTGCTGGGACGGCTGTATGTTTCCCAACGCCGTGATGGGCAACCAACAAACTTGGAACGATATTTTGGCGGCCATGATCAAGGTACGCCAACAACATGGATGGGTCGAGGCACCCTAACCCCCGAAGGGGGAATAAAAGAGCAAATTTCAATAAAAACAATAAAAAATTAACTTAAAAAATCCCCCCATCGGGGGTTAGGGGGCAATGAAAAAACAACTTAGAATCGGATTGATTGGAACGGGTTTTATGGGACGCACCCACTCCAACGGCTACAATCGCGTCCCCAACTTCTTCCCTGACTT
>JALOLW010000472.1 GCA_025455795.1 Spirosomataceae bacterium | reverse complement strand
TTTCGACGTTGTGTTAACTGACGAGCTTTTTTAAGATTAATTCTGAGAAATTCGGATGAAAGTTGTGTCGTCCGTGAAGAAAAACTTCTCAACTGTCACGTCGATTACCGACAGTTAACTGTAACACTGACAATATGGCGGCGTTACTGTCAGCACACCTGTCAACCGATCCTGTCAGCATCCGTTTGCAGCTTACCTTGCGATAGATGTCCGCCATACACAGCTCGGTCTCGACTATCATGCCGGCAATTCCGAACATGGCAAATATCAGCGAATAGTCGGACACCCGCTTGCGAGTTTCGTACAGATTCTTCCGCCGACCGAGTTTGTATCCACCACTGGCATTGCTGTTTGTCGGCCCTGCTAGCCGTCGCCCGTACGGGTGTCTTGATCGTCCGCCTGAACCTCCGTCGCTTCTGCCGCCAACGCCACTGCCAATGCCGCCGACGCCACCTTGTCTGCTGCCGCTACTGCCGCCGACGACGACGACCGTTGTAGATGAGGGAGATTGAAGCGGTAAAATTAAATAGCTACAATAATCATTTTTAAATACAAAATTATCATTATGGACAAAAAATAAAAATTGGTATAGAAAATATTGTCTAAAAAGCCTAAAAGTGCTATGCACACCCATGGCATACATAGCACTTTTAGGCCAATATTTTCCAACCTTACTCGTCCGAGCGCCCCACGATGATAATCTCTGGTGGGCGAGGTTTGCCGTAGGCAGCTACTCGGGCGTTGCTGTGTCCATGTCCTGGAGCGGCTTTGCGGAGCGTGGCGGCGTTTTTACTCGAAAGTTCGTCTTTGAGCGACTGCGGTACCAAGCTCAACTTACTGTAATACCGAAACTTCATTTCGATGTGGTTGAGGGCTTTGCCGCTGGCGTCGTTGAGGCGGTAATATAGCATCAGGGTCTTGGTCGTTCCGTTGACGGGTGTCGTGCCAAAAACGCCATTGGCTACAATTTTCTTCAAATCAAAAACCCCTGTTTTTTTATCAATCGTGTAACCTTGGGGTAAAATTTCTTGGTTGACGGGAGGTTCGTCGCCCGTGCCGTCGCCATCATCGTCGTCATTGCCATCGTCAAACTCGCAATCGTCATCATCGTCGTCACCATCGTCGTCGTCGTCATCATCATCATCAGAACAAGGGGTGGCAAGGTTGCGTTGCGCATTATAAAAAGGCTTAGCGAGTGTGTCGTTTTGGTTCATAAAATACAGCTTGCTGGTGTAGTTTACGCCCGAAATAATGACGAAGCGGAAGCAAGTGTCGGTACTGCCCGTGGGTTTAAAAAAGACTCGGTATTTCACGCCTGACTCACTGGCGTTTACGTTGATGTTGCCGTTGGTGGCGTTGATGGAAAGCCCATCGGGGAAAGCCCCGTAGGTGCCGCTTTGGGCTTCTTCGGGGCTTTCGATGTACGGCGAAGACTGCTCTTTGTAGAAAAATAGCGTGTCGGCGTACTGAAAATCTTCGCAGGGGTCGTTGCCTACGCGCAGTGACTTTTCATTTTGAGGTGCCACAAGGTCTTGACTGGCATCTTTGCAACTTACGCTCACCGCAGCGATGAGCAGAACGAGGGTAAAGTAACGGATTAATGGGTACATGACATTGTATTTTTTGGTTTACGATGTCAATGTCGAAGTCGTCCTACAAAATGTAATCACTCGTTCTGTTATTTTTTTATTTTTTTTCGTGATGTTCTTAGGAGTAATGTCTTTTCACTTCAAAACACCATTTGTTATGACTCGAAATTTTTCCCTAATTCTCCTATTTTCAGTGACTTGTATCGTCGTTTTTTCTCAATCAAAAACATTGACACTTTCGGTTATCCCCTCACGGCCTGCCCAAAACGTCGTCACTTCTTACGAGCTATATGACCCTGGCACGGGCAATACTTCTTTGGCTTTTGACGATGCCGATATTTTCAAATGGTCTAAATCCGCTTTGTACAAGGCCGAAAGTTGGGGATATTTTTTGCCTGATGGCACCGAAGTACCCTACATCAAACGTGACCGAGATTTGGGCCAAACGTTTCGCCATCAACAATCTGAACCCAAAACACTGCAGGCCATTACGGTGAGTACCAACTACGGTACAAACGCCATCCGTCAGAATATGTACGGAAAGGCCGTTTCGATTCAAGTTTTTGAAGTACAGGGTACGCCCAAGCTCAATACAAACGGTTCAGAAGGCAGTGCCAAAGCCTACCACGGCTACCCACACGACCGTTATACTCAACCTATTGGGGCCGAGCGAGATGATTTTTGGGAAGGAGAAACGTATCAATCAATTGGGATATTCAGAGGCGCGAAGTTTCCCGATAAAACGGCTTTTGGTTTTGCCGAATCTGATAGTATTTCGCCCAATCACCCCAAGATCAAAGGCAAGTTACTTCGTTTTGAACTACCAACAAATAGCCACATTGTGTTGCGTCCCAACGTACAATATGCGTTTTTGCTGATGATTGATGAGCAATGCGCTCACTGCGGGTTTGCGTTGGCCAACAATTATTACGGCAAATATGAAGCGGGACACGGTATCCGCCGCGACGGTAGTGGCCGGTTTCCACCCGTTCCTGCCGACCCCAACAAAAACTTCACCGACCCCGCCAACCGCAAAGCGTGGAAAGACGCACACTTCCCCAAAAATTTCAAAAAACGCGCACAAATTCCACCAGGCACCAACGGCTACCCCGACGTGGACACTTGGCGCGATTTGACGTTTTGGATAGAGGCGCGCTGAATTGTTTACCGAATATGCTTGGTTTCCAACCTTTTTAGGCTATTTTGCGTCCATGTCATATCATCAACCTAAATGAGTCGTTGCTATGAAAAAACAACTTTATCTCACTTGTACAGCGGCCTTGTTTTTTATCAATGCTCCCGCCCAACAACTAAATCTTGGGGCAGTGGCTGGCACCAACTACTCCTTCGACAATCACGTTGCAGAAAAATTCCATTTGGGCTATTCCGTAGGTGCTTTTATGGAAGTGGCGTTCAATCGGCACATTTTTGCTCGCGGCGAAATCACCTATTTGAGCAAGCAAAGAAGCAATCTTCAACAGTCAGTAGGCTACAATAAGTTTGCACCTTATACGGTCAATGCGTGGCAAATCCCGCTCACGTTGGGGTATCGTGTGAAATGGAAAGCCTTACAGCCGTATTTACAAGCGGGGATGTTTGTTCATTCTGCTCAAAATGA